>JARXWK010000010.1 GCA_029916745.1 Dysgonomonadaceae bacterium PH5-43
CGTAAGCTCTACCTTTTCCCGACAAAGTATTGTCTAAATACGTTTTGTTAGCATCGCTTGTTATTGTCTGATTATATTCGTTTACGTTTCGCATCGACCGATAATAAGCATCGACCGATAAGTTTATCGCATCATCAAATAAAGAAATATTATATCCTGCCGATATATCATCGCCTGTTTGATGTGGAAGTTCTTTACCTGCTGCAACCCAAAACTCTAAAGGTAAACCTACACTTGTAGGGCTTAACATATTCATAAACTGATTTTGTCTATGATAAGCCAAGCGCACTATAGATGTATTGTTTAGTTGGTAACTTAACTTAGCACGAGGCTCAACACTGAATATGTTTGTGTTGTAATGAAACAGATTGGCTCTTATACCTAATTCGGCACTAAAACGAGGATTAATATCAAATTTCATATCTCCATAGATATTAGCTTCGTGCGCTTTTATTTTATCTGTTATATTATTGTTTATAGTAGATATGTTGGTGATAGTAATGCTCTGAGGTTGTATTGTATGATAGGCATATTGTATTCCTGTTTCAAACGCAATATGATTTACAGAAAACAAATATCTATTGCGATACGATAAGTCTTGTATCTCTGAAAATATACTCATATTTACCTGCGCCTGATCGGACGATAAGTTGTTGAGGTAGTTGCTAAAATACACTTGTTGTGTAAACAAATTCTTTCCTATGGTTCTATCCCATTTGAGCGATAGCAGTCGGTTCTGCCAATTTAAGACTCCATCTAACGACATATCCATATCGTTAATAAAGAACTTATCTTTCCCCCACATTGCATTAACGGTTAATCGGTCTTTATCGCTAACCTTTCCTATAAGTGTAAGGTTAGTATCGAAGAAGTCGTAGTTAAGTTCTTCTACCTTGTTTTTTGCACCATTATTAACAGTAGAGTTAATAAGAGGTTGAATAATCCATTCGAGATAAGTTTTGCGTCCCGATAAATACAAACCAAACTTTTCGCTAATAGGAAGTTCTACAGTAAATTGTGTAGCTAACAGTCCCACGTTTGCTTTTACTGATGTTTTATTAGGAATAGATTTAGGAGTAGTTACATTTATAACCGAACTAAGTCGCCCACCATAACGAGAAGATATTCCCGATTTATGCAGTTCTAACGACGATATATGGTCGGAATTAAACAACGAAAAGAAACCCAATAGATGCCCCGAAGAATATAAAGGTATATCATCGTATATAAGCAAGTTTTGTCCTGGGTCGCCACCTCTAACGTATGTGTTAGAATTAGCATCTCCGGCGTTTTGTACTCCAGGAGTTAGTTCTAAAAGTTTCAATAAATCTGTTCCTCCCGATAAAGACGGCATAGTAGACATACTCTCAGGATTAAAAACAATTTTACCAGCAGTTAATCCTGTAACTTTTATATCTTTAGTTGAGTTTATAACAACGTCTTTAAGCTCGATAGCTGTAGTGTCGGTAGGGGTTTGATTGTTTTTGTTTTCTACCTGAGCCAAAACATTAACCCCAAAAAGAGATAGAGATAAAAATAATAATATTTTAACTTTTAACGAATGCATATACAAAATTAAGTTATTATTCTGTTTTGGAAGATGTTTTTTGTTTATTTTTGCGCTAAATAAGAATAACACTAAACAAAATGAACAAAGTATTGAAGATTAACAATCTATTATTAGTTGCAATTTCGGGTCTTTTACTTTTCTCTTGCTCTCCTTCGGCAAAAGAGAAAAGAGTAATGTCGATGGGTAAGTATAATGAAGCCCTTAATGTTTATTCAAACTCAGTATTCTTTTCTACATTAAACAACGACACTATAAATAAGGTGATAAACTTATTAGACGAGGCTATTAAGATAGACCCTAAATATAGCTTTTCTTACTGTAAAAAGGCAAGTATGCAAAGTAAGTTAGGAAATAATGAAGAAGGCATACAAACTCTTACTTTGGCTGCCGAAAAGCTTGGAGAAAACAATACAGATTTACTTATTCAGAAAGCAGTATTGTACGAACGAATGAATCTTCCCGAAGAGTTGAATCTGAATTACGAAAAGCTTATAACTCTGTTTGATGAAGCAATAAAGATTAATCCTAACGACTTTTATGCAGTAAGCAATAGAGCGGTTGTTGTGGCTCTGTATAAAGGTATTGATGCAGGCTTGCAAATATTAAAAGACATAAACTACGACAAACTTCAAAAAGAAGAGCAAGTGCAATTGCGATATATGATAAATGTATTTGAAAAGAACGACAGACAACTTATATTAGATAAATTAGATTTATAAGAATGAAACAAATAGTATGCCTATTGTTGTTGGTAATGTTTATTTCGTGTTCGCCTAAGCACGATTATAACTTGAAGTTTACAACTGCTAATCCCGAAGATATGAAATGGAATATATCTTCTGGTTATGCCTTAGATACAACAGAAACAATAAACGGTAAACACCCCATAGTATTCGAAACAAAACAAAGCGATGATACTGTTCAGGCTTTTTCGGCTATAGTGTATCAACAAATAGCATTGCCAAGTAAACAGAAAGATACCGACCAGTTGTTTGTCTCTATTAATAACAAATGTTCTAATCTTACTCAGGCTTGTTTGCAAATATACTGTTTAGATAATGAAAACAATATTTCGTTCGGCGATACTATTAATATACTAAATAGTAGTGGGTGGAATAAGAGGTCGTTGCTTCTTCCGTTAGGCAATGTTTCGCATCTGCTTATAGGTGTATACGCTTTTGGAGAATGGACTGATGCTAAAAATATATCGTCTCAAAAACTATGGATAGACAAAATAGATATTAAACTAAATGGAGAAGATATAGAAAATGTAAGATACAATCAACCTCAACCATTGACGTGCGAAAACAAACAATTAGATGAAAGCCTAATTCAAGAAAAACGAATAGTAGGGATAGCTAATGGCGATTTAGATAAACTAAAGCTCTTGGTTGAAAACAATAAATGTAAGATAATCTTCTTCGATACCGACTTCTACTCTGCTTTACTCTGGAATCTTTATGTTGAGGGGAGATTAAACAATTCATCGGCTCTAATGCTGAACGAACAGAATGATACAGATAATCAGTTGTTCGACTTCTTAACGTGGCTTCGAGAATACAATACAACTCAAGAGCGAAAAGTAAGAGTGTATGGGCTGGTAGAGTATTTATATGATGAACAAATCAATCCTCTATACTATTATGTTAAAGCTTTCGATAGCAAAGATACAGAGTCTCACGTAATAAAAGAACTACTTTCTTTGCTCGAAACAGGTAATTATGGTGAGGCTAAAGAACTTGTTCGTAATAATAATGAGTTAAGAGAAGTGTTAGATAATAACTCAGAGAGTGATTTGCTTTATGCCTTATCTCAAAAGGAAGTATATTCGCCCAATATTAAGTTTAGTGTTTATTCGCATCGACGCTTAAATGCCGAGTTTGGTATGTATGGACTTATAAACAGATTTATGAAGCAATACATAACAAATAGCGAATTAGCAGTGGTGTTCTCTACTCCCGAACGCTTAAACGCCAAGCCATCTTCGCATTTATTTCCATACATTAACCCTTTAGGCTTTGTTCTTAAGCGTGTGTATGGCAAGCAGTTTGATGTGGTTTACTAAGAAGAACCTTTGTTCTTTAAGTATTTTTGTGTAAGTTTGCCGCTTAATAAATATGAATTAATTAAACTTACAACAATGAACAACAGAACAACAAACCGTTTAGAATCTTTAGATATATTGCGAGGCTTAGATCTCTTTATGATAGTTGCATTAGAAGGTATAATGCACCCATTATCTAATGCTGTAGATAAATCTTGGTTCCATTCTTTTATGTGGAATTTCACTCACGTGCATTGGGAAGGCTTTTCTCCTTGGGATTTAATAATGCCTCTTTTTATGTTTATGGCAGGAGTATCTATGCCTTTCGCTCTTTCTAAATACAGAAACTCTTCTGATAAGAATGCAGTTTATAAACGGATAATAAAGAGGGTTTTGCTTCTTTGGATATTCGGAATGATGTGTCAGGGTAATCTGTTAGGTCTTAACCCTGATAGAATTTACTTATACTCAAACACTCTTCAATCTATCGCTTTCGGATATTTGTTTGCTGCAATTTTCTTTATCAATACTAAGATTAAAACACAGATTATTATAGCGTCTTCTTTGTTGCTTATTTATTGGGGTGCTATGCAGTTTATTTCTATTAATGGTTATGGAGGAGGCAACTATACACCCGAAGCTAATCTTGCAGAGTATATCGATAGGGTAGTGCTTGGACGATTTAGAGATGGCGCTTACACCGAGAATGGAGCAGTGGTGTTTAGTTCTTATTACCGATACACTTGGATATTAAGTAGCTTAAACTTTGTTGTAACAGTAATGACAGGAGTTTTTGCGGGTTATATTCTTAAGAATAAAGAGACTCTTCCCTTAAAAAAGTTTTATCTTCTTTTCGGGATAGGTGTTGCTATGGTTGCAGTTGGTTGGTTGTGGGGATTGCAACAACCAGTAATCAAGAAATTGTGGACAAGCTCTATGGTGCTTGTTAGTAGTGGCTATTGTTTTGTACTTATGAGTTTGTTTTATTATTGGATAGATTATAAAGGGCATCGCAAGCACACTACTTGGCTTAAAGTGTACGGAATGAACTCTATTGTTGCCTATATGCTTGTAACGGTAATAAACTTTTCGAGTGTTAGTCGCTCGTTGCTTTATGGTTTAGAACAATATGTAGGGGCGTATTACCCTGTTGTTATAGCTACTTCTAATGCAGTTTTGATATACTTGATACTGTATGCAATGTATAAGAGAGGAGTTTTCTTAAAGGTTTGATAAGTGTTTTCTATAAAGAGTGTTATCCTCTAAATCTACAAATGCGAACGAATGTTAATTAACACTTGACAAATGCCTTTTTATTTTGTATCTTTGTGTAAGCAAAAAAAATAAAGTCGCCAGGAGATAGCTCTTGGCGACTTTTTGTTTTGTGAGTTGGGGAAATATCAGTGTCTTTCGACCTCAAATACACCGAGATTTAGGTAGAAACACACTGAGTTTAAAGGTATAACTCACTGAGGTTTTTCTGTAACGCACTGTGCTTTTCTAAAAACTCCTTATCTCTTCTAAAACATACATTTTGTGTAGAAACGCAAGCAGTTAAAGATTGTAAAACAGAGTTAAAGTTTAGCGATTACTCTACTCTAATGTGTGTATCTTTATCAAACTCGTAATCGAAAGTATTGTCTTCGATAGTGAAGTTTACAACACGTTGGAAATAAAACGGGTGCTTGTTCCAGTGAAAAGCAGGATAGTCGTTGTTATTATGAACGGTGTTGTTTCTAAAAGTCAATCCGTCTACCGATTTTGCGTACAGAATAGGATTGTCGAAAGTGTTGAATGTATTGTTTTCGATAACTATATTGCTGTGAAAATATTTGTTCTGATTGTTTAGATCAGGTATTTCAGGGTATATAGAAATTATAGCATTCGTAAACTGAAACATATTTGTAAGTGCATTAACAAACGTATTGTTGCGAATAATAACCTCTTTACAAGCTCCGGTTTCGTACCAGCCGTTGCAATCACCGCATAATAATATAGCCGTACCAGAAGTGTGGTCGAAAGTATTGTTTTCGACTATTGTTTTCTTAGGAGTGCTGAATAATGTTCCTCTTGCTCGATTGTTGCGTATAGTATTGTTTGCGAATAACACTTCGGGAGTCCATTCAAGGTTTTCAATACCGAAGGCTTCATCTTCAGTAATAGCAGAGTCTAACGGTTGTTCGAAAGTTATCTTAAATAGTTTAGCTTCGTGATGAGTAGGCATATCCACTGCTTCAATGTTTTTTATGGTATTTGTTTCTCCGAATATTTCCATAGTTTTTGACTTTACGAACTGAACTTTGTCTCCTTTCATTCCCCACTCAAAGCCGTAACACTGACTGTGCATATATCGAGCCTCTAAAGTCTGGTCGTCTATTCGTTTCATCACTTTAAGGTATGTGCCGTGAATGTTTATAGCATCGTCCATCATACCTTCATATAGTCCGTTAATCGAAGTTATTTTTCCCTTGCAGCCCGAGAAGTGAGTAGCATCTGCCTGAGTGGTAAAGTAACGAGGGTCGTTATCTCCTTTAAGGCATACCGAAAGCTTGTCTAAAGTAATGTTTTCAGACATCTGCGCTAATACTCCCATACCTTCGGCGTAGTGTATTTTAATGTTTTCTAAAGTAGTATTCTTGTTGTGAGATAAGAAAATGCCAGGGGTAGGACGTTTCCAAGCTCTCATAGCAACAACAGTTCCGGGTATAAGCTTTTTGTTATTCCATTGAACTTGTATGGTGCGAGGAGCAATCTCAATAACTTTCCTTGTTCCTACACCTATATCGCTTGTTTGGTACACTATATGACGAGTATCTTTTTCAAAAGCGATACCACTTGAAGGAGTATGTTCCCAGCCTTCACCTTTAGCAACAAAAACACTATCGCGTATTTCGTATTCTACCCAAGGAGCTATTTCGTAAGTGATAACTCCGTTAATAGTATCGTTCTCTAAAATAGAAATTTGTGATATGTGAGGGTTTTCGAAGTCTATACTAAAGTTTGTAAGTTTAATATTCTCGGAGTTAAGAAGTGATACAGGAAGCATTCGTCCGTGAAAAACAAACTCAGAGCCTTGAGCATCAAAAGTTACATTGTTTATATCTTCCAAAGCGATACCAACGTTCTTAGGATTGTTTTGATCGTGATTAGATATAAAATACTCTCGAGAAGAAGATTCTTCAGGATAGAAATCATATCTTCCAGCAGGTAGGGTAATGCGAACCTTCTTACCATCTTTTACTTCTTCTTTAATACTTTCTATCGCCTTAGCAAATAGAGGCGACGAGTTTTCTTTTGTATCGGGTTTTACACCATAATCAGCTAAGTCGATTGTTTTAGTAGTGCACGATACGAAGCATATAGCCATTAGCACTATGCTTGAAAATAATTTGTAATTCATCATGTTTGTTTGTTATTGTTTGTGTTATGAGAACTAAGAACTAAGAGTGAAGAACTAAGAGTTAGTGTCGCAAAGCGGCAATACACGCTTCGCGCCCATTCTTAGTTCTTAGTTCTTAGTTCTTCACTCTTAGTTTTTATCTTTTAGCTCTTAAGCTGTCCCAAGTTAGGTAAGCAATAAGGGCAACATAAACCAATACTGCAACCCATTGCGAGCCTACTTTCTCTAACCAAGTTTCGTTTAAGAAGTCGAATCCAGCAAAGCGTATAGCAACGCTTACTACTCCCATTAAAGCACCACCAGCTATAAAGCCAGAAGCAAGCAGAGTTCCTCTATCAAGGCGAGCTTTATTAACTGCTTCGTCTTTACTGCGAGAGCTTACAAACCAAGCTATTGCACCTCCAATCATTAAAGGAAGATTTAGTTCTATAGGAATAAACATTCCAAGAGCAAAAGCCAATGCAGGTATTTTAAGGAAATAAAGAATAATAGCTATAACAGCTCCTATGCCATAAAGCAACCAAGGCGCACCAGCTCCCGACATAAGAGGATCAATAACAGCGGCCATAGCATTTGCTTGTGGAGCAACTAAACTGTTGTCGCCCGTAAATCCATAAGTTTTGTTAAGTATCATAATAACACCAGCAACGGTAGCTGCCGATACTATTGCACCTAAAAATTTCCAACCTTCTTGCTTGGCAGGCGTAGTGCCTAACCAATATCCTATCTTTAAGTCGGTAATAAATCCTCCTGCCATAGACAAAGCGGTGCAAACAACGCCTCCCATAATAAGGGCGGCTAACATACCAGAAGTACCTTTTAGTCCTACGGCTACAAGAACTACCGAAGCAAGAATAAGAGTCATTAAAGTCATACCAGAAACTGGGTTAGTTCCAACAATAGCGATAGCATTAGCCGCCACTGTTGTAAACAAGAATGCTATAACGGTTACTAATAGCCAACCAACCAATGCGTATAGTATATTGTGTATAACTCCGAAATAAAAGAATGCAAGAATAACAAGAAGAGTGATTACACTGGCTATAGAAATAAACTTCATCGAAAGGTCGCGTTGAGTACGTTTAACTTCTTTGTTAACATCAGAGTCTTTGCCTTTAAGTTCTTTGCCAGCTAATCCGACAGCACTTTTTATTACTCCCCAAGAGTTGATAATTCCTATTACTCCCGCCATCGCTATTCCACCTATACCAACAGAGCGAGCATATTCTTTGAATATCATTTCGGGTTCCATATCTCCAATAGTTGTTGTGATATTAGGATTCCACATATTTAAGACTTCGCCTCCCCATATCATATTCATTATAGGAATAACCAAGAACCATACAAGAAAAGAACCACAACAGATAATTGTAGCATATTTCAAACCAACAATATAACCAAGTCCGAGTACGGCAGCTCCTGAGTTTACTTTGAATACAAACTTAAACTTCTCGGCAATAGTTTCGCCGAAAGGAAGTATACGAGAAGATATAACCTCGTTCCACCAACCGAATGTAGCAGCAATAAAGTCGTACAAACCTCCGATAAGCCCGGCAAAGATTAATGGCTTAGCCTGACTTCCACCTTTTTCTCCAGAAATAAGAACTTGTGTAGTTGCTGTAGCTTCAGGAAATGGATACTTGCCGTGCATATCTTTTACAAAGTATTTACGGAATGGAATAAGGAATAATATACCCAAAACACCACCAAGTGCAGAACTGAAAAATACTTGCCAGAAGTTTACCGCCATATCGGGATACTTGGCTTGAAGAATATAAATAGCAGGAAGTGTGAAGATAGCACCTGCTACTATAACTCCCGAACTTGAGCCTATCGACTGTATTATAACATTTTCACCTAAAGCATTTTTTCGTTTTAACGAGCTTGATAATCCTACGGCAATAATAGCAATAGGTATTGCGGCTTCAAATACTTGTCCTACCTTGAGACCGAGGTATGCGGCGGCGGCAGAAAACAAAACTGCCATTAAGATTCCCCAGATAACCGACCAAGGGGTTACTTCCTTATAGGTCTTGTTATGCGACATTACGGGTTCGTACTCTTCTCCTGGTTTTAACTCTCGGTTAGCATTATCGGGCAATCCGGGAAGCTTTTCTGTGTCTTTGTTCATATTATTAAATGATTGTTTGTAAATGTTTCAGATAACAAAAGTAAAACAAAACGAGCAAAGAACAAATAATTGTAAAAAAACAGTTACTTTTGTACGAAGTTATTATACGAAATAGAAGAAGAATGACAAATAAATACCCATCGGCTTTGCTCGAAAATGCAGTGAACGAATTTGCCAAACTTCCCGGTATAGGCAGAAAAACAGCTTTACGTCTTGTGCTTCATTCATTAAAACGTTCGGTAGAAGAGGTTGAGGCTTTTGGAAATGCTATGATAAATCTTCGTAACGATGTGAACTACTGTAAAGTATGCCACAATATATGCGACGATGAAGTCTGCGATATTTGCAGCGACCCATCGCGCGACTCTTCTTTGGTTTGTGTGGTAGAGAATATAAAAGAAGTAATGGCTATTGAGAATACAGGGCAATTCAGAGGATTGTACCACGTGCTTGGTGGAATTATATCTCCGATGGAAGGGATAGGACCTTCTAACTTAGAAATAAATAGTTTGGTAGAAAGGGTAGGTGAGGATAATGTAAAAGAAATTATTCTTGCTCTTAGCACAACAATGGAGGGCGATACAACCAACTTTTACATATATCGAAAACTTGCCGATAAAGACGTTAAAGTATCTGTGATAGCTCGTGGTGTTTCTATAGGTGATGAAATAGAGTATGCAGATGAAATTACACTCGGTCGTTCTATCGTTAATAGAACTAACTTTAAAGACTCTTTGAAAGTATAAATTAAAACATATAAAGTATTATGACTATTGCTGTAGATTTTGATGGAACCATTGTAGAACACGAATATCCGAAGATAGGTAAACCTATACCTTTTGCGATAGATGTTCTGAAAAAATTACAACAGGAAGAACAACATATCCTGATATTGTGGACAATGAGAGAGGGTGCGCTTCTTCAGGAAGCAATAGATTATTGTGAAGCTAAAGGTTTAACTTTTTATGCTCACAATAAAAACTTCCCTAAAGAGGAGTATGAAGAAGGTTCTCCTCGTAAACTTGGCGTGGATTTATTTATAGACGACAGAAATGTTGGTGGACTACCCGATTGGGGAGTTATATATAGAGTTATAAAATCAGGACGAAACAGTTTCGATGGTATAGAAAACATAATGGAGAAGTCTCGTAAACAAAATAAAAAGAATTGGCTAATATCTTTAGGCGAAGCTTGGGATAGAGCAAGAGGACGTAGTTATTAATTAATATGAAAATCCCAGTAGAACAAGAGATTATACAAGAGGCTATAGACGAATTGTATATTAAAGACTTCTCGAAAGCTACAATTAGAGAAGTAGTGGCCGTTGCAACAAAAATAGAAAAACAAACAGGTTTAGAGTTTATCCATATGGAAATGGGAGTTCCTGGACTTCCTGCCGACGAAATAGGTGTTAATGCCGAAATTAATGCTTTGAAGAATGGTGTAGCATCTATATATCCTGTACTTGATGGACTGCCAGAGTTAAAGAGCGAAGCATCTCGCTTCATCAAAGCATTTATCGACTTAGATATATCTTCTAATGCTTGTATTCCTGTGGTTGGTTCTATGCAAGGAACATTTATGTCGTTCTTAGTTGCCGGACAATGCGACGAGAAGAAAGATACTATTTTGTTTATAGACCCTGGTTTCCCAGTTCAGAAACAACAGGCTGTAGTATTAGGTTATAAATACGAAACATTTGATGTGTATGATTATCGAGGTGATAAACTAAAAGATAAACTCGAATCGTACCTTTCTAAAGGTAATATCGCTTGTGTTATATACTCTAATCCTAACAATCCGGCTTGGTTTTGTCTTAAAGATTCAGAACTAAAAACTATAGGAGACCTTGCTAATAAATACGATACAATAGTTATAGAAGACTTGGCTTATTTCGCTATGGATTTCCGTCGCGACTTAGGAACTCCGTTTGAAGCTCCATTTCAGGTTAGTGTGGGTAAATATACCGATAACTATTTGTTGCTTATCTCTGGCTCTAAAGCATTTAGTTATGCTGGTGAGCGTATCGCTATAGTTGCAATATCTGACAAGCTATATAATCGTAATTACGATGGTTTAATAAAACGTTATGGAAGTGGTACTTTTGGTAGTGTTTTTGTTCACCGTGTGTTTTACGGAATAACAGCGGGAGCTCCTCACGCTGCTCAATATGCTTTGGCTGCTATGATGAAAGCTGCATCCGATGGTAAGTTTCGTTTCTTAGAAGATGTAAAAGAGTATGGAAGAAGAGCTCGTAAGCTAAAAGAGATATTCCTTAAATATGGATTTAAGATTGTTTATGATAATGATTTAGGAGAGGATATTGCTGATGGTTTCTACTTTACTATATCTTATCCAGGAATGACAGGCGGACAACTTATGGCTGCTTTAGTTCCTTATGGTATTACCGCCATATCGTTAGATACAACAGGTAGTAAGCAAGACGGACTTAGAGCTTGTACATCTTTTATTAAAGATAATCAATATGCTTTGCTCGACGAACGATTAGCAGCCTTCGTTAAAGAATTAAGATAATAGTATAGATCTAAACTTTAGTTTGTAAATAATAAGAGGGTGTGTCTAAACGGAGGAAAGACACACCCTCTTGTTGTTTTTATTCTTTTAAAGTATAAATGAATAATATAGGATTATCGTCTTCTTTCATAGTTTTGACAACCTCTTTTACCCTTGATTCAAAATCTTTATTCTTGAAATCTTTATTCGCTAACACATATTTATATATCAATAACATATCAGCAGCGTCTAAATAATCAATAATCTTATTGTCAATTATTTTCTTTACTCTGATTTGCATATCATCAAGTATATCTCCACTGCTATAAGGCTTTTCAGAGTAACGTATTGCTTTCGTCTTTGTGTTGTACAAACAATTATATCCACTTTTAACTGTTTTTATGTTTAGAAATAGATAGTTATTTGTTGCGTTTATGCTATTCAATCCAATTATAGCATTACCTGAATTGTCCTCGTAGAGTTTGTTTATTTCATTTATAGAGTATATAGCACGAGGATCTTTGTATTCAATTTTCCATTCGGCTATTGCATTGTCTTCTCTATTTAATTTGTATATAATATCTTCATTGCCTGAATAAATAATAAGAGCTTCTTGATTATCATTATAAATAGAATATACAGAGCCGTTTAATCCCATACGTTCATAATCTTTATCAAAAGGAAGGTGCGTTTTGTAGGTATAATCAGTAAATGCACGAGAGAATAGCAAGTATTTACCCTTATTACTATTACTATAGTTATTCCAATAATATAGAGTGTTGTTTATCGAAAAAATATCCATAGACCAAATATCATTTAATACTTGTTTTTCTGATATAAAGTTGCCGGATAAGTCGTAGGTTATTTCTTTATTACTTAAATTATCAATTACAAGAATGGAAGAGTCAGTCACGGTCATAGATGTTGGCATTTAGTATCTATCTGTTTTCTCCTAAAAATACAAAGCTGCATTCTTGGTAGTCTTTATATAGATAAGAGATATCTAATAACACTACGAGCCGCAAATTTTGCGGCTCGTAGTGTTATTAAGATTTATCCTCTTAAACGAAAGTTTCAACATTCCACACAAAAGCGTGAATACCTAACATTTCGGCTTCTTTATCTAATTCGTGAATTTTCTGAAGAAGACTATCTACTTTTTCATCTGGGATAACTGCAAGGATAGAAGAGTTAAGAGTAGGCCAGGCGTGGTCGCCATAATGAGGCTGCCCTCCATTAGTGCCTCTGCCTTGAACCTCTTCCCACATAGTGAAACCTCTGATACTCATACGGTCTAAAATTTCAACCAGGCGAGCTTTGTTCGCCTGATTGAATGGAATAAAAACTGCTTTCATTATCTGTTTTTGAATTTATTAGCGTGTTTACGTCTGTTGTTCCTTACTCCGAAAGATGCAAATATAGAATATAATGCAGGAACATATATCAATGTAAGTATAGTAGAGAATGTAAGTCCGAATACGATAGCCACACCCATAGGTTGCCACATTTCAGAACCTGCACCTCTTGGTATTGCTAAAGGAATCATACCTAAAACGGTAGTTGCAGTAGTCATAAGAATAGGACGAAGTCTTGAACGACCACCATCTATAACGGCTTTATCTATCGACATACCACGTTCTCTGTTTAAGTTCATATAGTCGATCATCACAATACCGTTTTTCACAACTATACCCAGAAGCATTACCATACCAATCATACCCATCAAACTTATAGGTTGACCTGTGATTACTAATCCTAATACAACCCCAGCAAATCCGAATAAGATAGAAACAATGATTATAAAAGGATAAGTTAACGATTCAAATTGAGCTGCCATCACAATGTATACCAATATAACGCAGATAATCATCAATAAACCTAAGTCACCAAATGTTTCTTGTTGGTCTTCAAACGAACCACCTATTTGTAGACCTATATCAGAAGGAATAGTACCATCTTCTCTAAGTTCTTTTATAACAGCATTAGTGCCTGCTACAACATCACTTAAACTTGCATTGTAGATAGAACCAGTAACTTTGTTTACGCGCTGGCGGTTTTCACGGTCAATCTGAGGCAAAGTGCTTTTTTCTATAACTTTACCTAATTCTTTAACACGTATACCTTTTCCTTGATTGTTGTAAACAATAATGTTTTCTACTTCTTCAATAGATTTACGGTGAGATTCGTCGTAACGAACTTTAATGTCGTACTCTTCACCATCTTCACGGAATTTAGTAGTGTTGAAACCGTTAATACGGTTACGAACATAATTAGCAACAGTTGCCGAGTTTAGTCCGTTTTCAGCCAACTTAGTTCTGTCTAGCTCTATTTGATATTCCGTACGGTAATCTTCACGACTTACAATAAGGTCTCTTAAACCATTTACTTCCGATAATTTAGTTTTTAATTGTTCTGCAATATTATCAGTCAGAGCAAGGTCGTAACCATATATTTCAACTTCTACTGTACTTGCGCCAGAGCCCATACCTCCACTACCACCAGGTGTAACGGTGTATTTATCTATAAGAGGCATATTATCGAAGTCTTTACGAAGTAAATCTCCCACATCGTATATACTACGGTCGCGTTCGTCTGCATCTACAAATCGCATACGCATAGATATAAGGTTAGAAGCATTAGCTTGCATAGATGCGAAAGTATTGTCTTCGTCTGCCTGACCAACAGTGAATTGGAATGTACTTATTTCAGGATATTTTTCTTTAATAAGTTTATCTATTTCAATGGCTGTTTCTCTTGCAGCTTCCATACGCGTACCTGTTTGAAGATATGCAGTAGCCTGAATCATAGAGTTATCAGAAGCAGGCATAAAGTCTGATTTGATAACCATAGCACCAGGTATGATTATTATAAGGAAAGAAGCGAAACAAGCTAAGAACGTTTTCCAACGATTACGCACACACCAATTAACAACCTTAGCATAGAAGTTGTCTAATCTGTCTAATGAGCGTCCGATAGGAGCGTATAAACGGTCGAAGAATTTACCTTGTGTTGTTGTTAATTTTAATATCTGAGAACAAAGCATAGGTGTAAGAGATAGAGCGACTATAGTAGACGCTGTAACCATAATAGTTACCATCCAACCTAATGGTTTGAACATTACACCAGCCAACCCTGTAGTTAATGTAAGAGGGAAGAACACTGCAACAATGGTAAGAGTAGATGCTATAACCGCAACACCAACCTCGTTGGTAGCGTGAATAGCAGCTTCTTTAGGAGCACTTCCTCGTTCAATGTGTTTAGTTATATTTTCTAATACTACAATGGCATCGTCAACCACAAGCCCGATTGCTATAGACAGAGATGATAGCGTGATGATATTTAAACTTTCGCCCACCGCCATAAGGTAGATAAACGAACATATCAAAGATATAGGAATTGTAATGATAACTATAAAGGTAGCGCGCCAACGTCCTAAGAAGAACATTACTACTATTATTACGAATAACATTGCAAGTAATATAGTTTCCGAAAGACTCGAGATAGAATCTTTAATAAAGTCGGAACTGTCCATAATCATCGACAACTGAATGTCGGGTGGAAGTGTTTCTTGCAATTCGGGCATCATAGTGTTGATAGTGTTAGCTATATTCACTGTATTTGCTCCCGATTGCTTTTGTACAACTATTGTAGCACCCTTAACTCCATTAGTATAAGACTCTTGAACTCGCGATTCGATAGTGTCGTTGATAGTAGCAACATCGTTTAAGAATATGTTACGTCCTTCTTTGCTACCTACAACTATTAATCCTAATTGCTCACTTGCTTTAAACTCTCCTTCAACACGTAAAGCGTAAGTTTGAGTACCAATATCGAAGCTACCTGCAGGAACGTTAAGGTTCTCCATATTTATGGCGTTACCTATTTGCTCAACAGTAAGATTAAACGCTTCAAGCTTTTCAGGATTTACATTAACCTGCACTTCACGTTGAGGCGCACCAGCAATAGTAACGGCACCAACACCTGCTACACGATTAAGTGGGTTAGCGATTTTATCATCTAAGATTTTATAAAGCGAATTAATGCTTGTTGTTGCTGTAGCCGAATATATAACTACAGGTATCATATCGGCACTAAACTTAAAGATAATAGGGTTGGATATTTCGTCGGGTAACGACGATTTTACCATTTCTATTTTATCTCTAACGTCGTTAGTAGCGTGGTCGATATCTGTACCATAATTAAATTCGAGTATAACCAGCGACATATTATCTTTCGACTGAGAAGAGATAGTTTTTAAGTTTTCTGTCGAATTCAATGTGTTCTCCATCGGACGGGTTACGTTGGTTTCAATATCCGAAGCACTGGCTCCTGGATATGCCGTAATAACCGTAAGCATATTTGTTTCTATGTCAGGAAATAAGTCGATAGACAAACGTGTGTATGAGAAAATCCCCATAAGCACGACTCCTGCGAATATTAAAGCGGTAGCGATAGGTTTTTTTACCGCTGTTGAATATAAACTCATAATTGATTAGTAATATTAATTATTAATAACTTCAACTTCTGTTCCTTCCTTTAAGCGAGATTGTCCTGCAACTACTACTTTGTCGCCAGGGTTAACACCAGAAAGAACTTCGTATTTGTCGTCTAAGCGTTGTCCTAAAGTAACTAATCTGTATTTAGCTACATTGTTTTCGATAACGTACACAAATCTGTCGTTAGAGCCTGCTTGTTTTTGTACTGCTACATCTTGCAAAACAATGCTTTGCTTTTCTCCAAGATTAAGAGTTACGCGAGAATACATACCCGGACGCACTCTTAAGTTTTTGTTGTCTATTGCAATTTCAACACCGAAAGTGTGTGTAGTAGCATCAATAACAGGATAGATTAGAGATACTTTACCTGAGAATACTTCATCGCCATAAACATCAAGCTTTACACTAACAGGCATACCAATATTTACTTTCGTGAAATGAGTTTCAGATACATAAATAATAGCTTTCAAAGAGTTTAATTGCTCTACAGTTAAAATAGATTTTTGAGAATAAACATCACCATTGTCGTAGTTGCGAGCAGTAATAACTCCGTTGATAGGGCTTCTTAGTTTTGTATTCTCTTCTAAGTTAGCGATTGCAGTTTTTAATACATCTAACTGAGTTTTCACTTGGTCTACTTGTTGTTGAGCTATACCGCCAACTTTTAGTAGTTCCATATATCTGTCGTAGTCTTTTTGCAAACTCTCTAATTGAGTGATTTGTTGCGTTAAGTTCGACGATTCCATTTGAGCCAGTAGCTGACCTTTACTTACTTTATCTCCTATCTCAACATATATTTTTTCTATACGTCCGAGCATAGTAGGGGTTATCTGATTTACAACATCAGCTTGCACATTAGCAGTGTAAGTTACTGTTTCTTCTACAGTCTGAAGAGCTGCTACAGCAGTATTCACCTTTGCAATTGAAGATTCTTCGACAGTTGCTTCTTGTTCTTTTTCTCCACAAGAAACTAATAAAGCCATTCCTAAAAGGAAAGAAAGTCCTTTTAATGAGATTTTTGTTTTCATATATGTTTATTTATTATTATCATTAATTTTTACTTCGGGTTCGATTCCTAATGTTTTGTCTAAGTCGGCTTTAGAAGCCAAATAGTTGTATATAGCCTGATTGAACGCTAAACTTGCTTGAGTTAATCCAAGTTGAGCATCGTTTAGTTCCAATAAAGTTCCCATACCGGTGTCGTATAGTTTTTGAGAAATCTCATATCCTTTTTTAGCTTGAGCAACAACGTCTTTAGTTGAGAAAACTTGTTCTACATAGTTTGTCATATTATTAAAGCTATTGTTTATCGCTAATTTAAGATTTCTAACAACATCTTCTCTTTGCCATTTCATTTGCTCTATAGAAACTTTAGTTTGTTTAATGTCGTTGTGTTTCTTAAAACCATCGAATAAAGGAATTGAGATAGAAACTTCTAAGTTAGAGTAGGGGTTCCATCTGTAATCTCCGAATTTGAAGTCGTTGTTCATCGACATATACATATAGTTTCCAGAAAGAGAAAGCACAGGATAATATTGAGCTTTATAAATCTGTAAAGATTTCTCTAACTGATCAGTTTGTATATCAAATTGTTTCAAGTCGGAGTTGTTTGTTAAAGTAGTATCAAGAGCTAAAACATCTTGATACAATCCTTGTTCGTACTCTAATAAACTACCTTCGATAACAATTTCTTGATCCATATCTACGCCCATTAAAGCCTTTAATTGCAAGGTAGATAAGTTGTATGAGTTTTGAGCTTGAATAAGATTAGGTTTGATGTTTTTCATATTAACATCAGCGCGTATCACATCAAATTCAGATACTATACCTTGATCGAATTTGTTTTTAATATCATTGTAGCTCAATTCGGCATTCTTATAGCTTTGCTCTAAAACATTGTAAGAGTCTTTAGCTAATAAAACAGCATAATAAGTTTTTCTTACCGAATTAACCATATCTATTTTCGATGCTCTTGCTTTTTCTACAGCTAACTCTACATCTATGCTTGTAAGCTCTAAACTTTTCCAAAGAGTAGGAACTATTATAGGCCAAGAAACGTTAACACCACCAGCCCAAGTATTGTCACGCCCCATAGTAATGCCTCCATCTCCCGATGATTGACTTGCTGCGCTTTGTTGAGCTATTGCAATATTTTCATAAAGTGTGCCAAGTTGGTAACTATTATCTATTCCTTTGAATGTAGCTTCTGCACCGTCTATTATAGGAGTAAACATATCACTAAACATTCCTCCTCCATCGCCGCCACTATCCATATACATTACTTGTTTTTTAATAGCACGAGTGTATTGTCCAACCAAGTCGATTTGAGGATAGAGTGCCGACTGCGCTGATTTTCTCGCATACTTCTTCTTCTTAATTTCCAAATCGGCAACCTTTACGGTTGGGTTCTCACTCAATGCGATTTCGACAGCTCTCTCCAAGTTGATAGTAATAGGAGGAGTTTGTTCGTTTTGAGCACTCGCCATAATAGGAGCGAGTATTGCAATAAATACTGCGCTCATCTTTTTGCCTAAACCTAAATTCATAAAATCTTTACCTTATTATATATGTTATTTTACTTATTCGTTATTTTTCAAATTTTCAATCATACTATCTATCACTTCGTTGCCCTTTATGGTTGCAATACCACGAGTGTAGTTTAGAATAATTGTTCTTACAAATTCGTTCATCGAATATTGATGTGTGGGCAATTCACCTTCCATAAGCATACGAAACTGACCTTTTATTATCCATACGCATATTTCAACATTAATATCGTTGCGAATTAAACCCTGTTCTACTCCTCTCTTAAATAGAGGAATTAGTTTTTGTATGTCATCACCTTGCCTGCTTTCTATTTGTTGATATAAGCGAGGGTGGTATTTCTTTAAGTCGAAAATCGCAAACTTATTAACACTATGCACTTCATTCAAATGTTTTGCATAAACACGCATCATTGTATCTATTACGTTTTCAGAGCTTTGAATGATAGATTCTATAGCTTCATCTGCCTTTTTTGAGTGTTCTTTTATCACTTGCTCAAGAAGACTTTCTTTATCACTGAATATTTCGTAAAGAGTACGCTTCGATATACCCATTTGTTGGGCAATATCCGACATTGTAACGGCTCTTATTCCTTTCTTAGAAAAAAGGTGTGAAGCTTCTTTTATGATGCGTTCTTTTAATTCCATTTTTCAATATTTCAAAAACAGCCCGCAAAGGAACGAAAACTTTTGAAACGTTCAAAGTTTTCTTAGTACATTTAATGTTAAAAGAAGTTGAAAGTGTGAATAATCTTTATTATCACGCTTTCAATAATATCTTTGCCGCTGTCTTCTGTGCAAAATTACACCTAATTATTAATGTGAACTTGTGATTTTTTACTGAAACGAACAAAATGCATACTGAAACAACAAAAAAGAGAACTAAGAACTAAGAGTGAAGAACTAAGAATTAATGAGAAGAACTAAGAGTTGGCGCGAAGTGGCGCAAAGCGACTCTAATACGCTTCGCCTTCACTCTTAGTTCTTATTGCTACGTTTGTTTCACCCGTGTGAAACAGGTTGTTTCAATAGGGTGAAACGAGTTGTTTCAGTTAGGTGAAACAAGTAATTTCAGTAGTGTGAAACAAGTAGTTTCAGTAGTGTGAAACAAATAGTTTCAGTAGTATGAAACAAGTAGTTTCAAAGTATGAAAGGGATTTCTTGTAGGTAAGAACAAAAAAAAACAGAACCGATTTCAGTTCTGTTTCTTTGTTTTGCGGAAGCGGCGAGATTCGAACTCGCGGTACGGTTACCCGTACGTCAGTTTAGCAAACTGGTGGTTTCAGCCACTCACCCACACTTCCAGGCTCATTAAGACCTCATTCTTGCGAATTGCGGTGCAAATATAGGAGTTTATTTTGAACTAATCAAAGAAAAAACAGACTATTTTTATATCTTTGCATTTATTTTATTGCAAATAGATATGAATAATAAGAATATCGTTATAGTAGTCAGCGCGTTACTGTCTATAATTATTTTTGGAGGAGTAGTTGCGTGGTTGCTCTACAACAAGGCAAATTCTTCGGCATTTGGCGTTGAAGAAGATTCTTTTGTGTATATTGACGAAAATAAAAACTATGCTGCTGTTGTTTACCAACTCGAAGAAGAGGCAGGTCTTAAAGATACCCAATTCTTTATGAAGGTAGCTAATGTATTAAAGTATCCCGATAATATAAAGGTGGGGCGATATAAGATTACTCCTAATATGACTTACCTCGAAGCTATTCGTTTGTTGCGAAGTGGAGCTCAAGAGCCTGTAAAACTTACATTTAATAATATTCGTCTAAAAACAGATTTGGTAAATAGAATAGGGGAGCAGCTTATGTTTACTAACGAAGAGTTGCTTGCTCTGTTGAACGATTCGGCTGTAACGGCATCTTATGGCTTCGATACAACAACAATAGTTGCAATGTTTATTCCTAATACTTACGAAATGTATTGGACGGTAAAAGCTGCCGACTTTATGGATAGAATGCACAAAGAGTATAATCGTTTCTGGACTAAAGAACGAACAGATAAAGCTGCTGCAATTAACTTAACGCCAATAGAGGTGTCGATACTTGCCTCTATTGTAGAAGAAGAAACGGCTTCGCAATCAGAATATCCTATTGTGGCAGGTTTGTATATTAATCGATTAAAGAAGGGAATGTTACTGCAAGCCGACCCAACGGTTAAGTTTGCGGTTGGAGATGTTACCTTAAAACGTATTCTGTTTAAGCATCTCGAAGTAGAGTCGCCTTACAATACTTACAAATATGTAGGCTTGCCTCCTGGTCCGATACGTATTCCTTCTATAAAAGGTATTGATGCTGTTTTGAATTATAAGCATCACCCTTATATATATATGTGTGCAAAAGAAGATTTCTCGGGAACTCACAACTTCGCAGTTACTTTGGCAGAACATAATCGTAATGCAAAGAGGTATCAGTCGGCTCTTAATAAGAGATAAAAGACTATTGCTTTTCTGTTCTTATTGTTAATAAATGTTCTATCCCTTTTATTATTAAAATCGAATGACTACCTTTGTCCGCAAATTTTATAGTATGAGATTCAAGTACGTATATATTTCCTTGTTATTCGTTTTATTAGCTTCATTTACTTCTTGTAGTGAATATAGCAAAATACTTAAGAGTACAGATGTAATGTTTAAGTTAGATGCAGCAAAGAAGTATTTTGCAGAAGGAAAATACGACAAGGCAGCAACTTTGTTTGAAGATGTAGTTCCTGCATTAAGAGGCTCGGCATACGGAGAAGAGGCTTTGTATATGCTTGCTCAATCTTACTATTCTCAGAAAGACTATATAACATCAACTGAGTATTTTAGAAGCTATTATAATGCTTACCCTAAAGGTGAGTTTACAGAACTGGCAAGATATTATGCAGCTTATGGATTATATCTTGAATCGCCCGACCCTCGTTTCGACCAGATAGATACATACACGGCGATGCAGTATTTTCAAGAGTTTTTAGATTATTATCCTCAAAGTGAAAAGAGGGCTGATGCTCAGAATGCTTTGTTTGAACTTCAAGAGAAATTAGCTCTAAAAGAATTGATGGCTGCTCGTTTATATTACAACTTGGGAGAATATATACTATTCCCTTTCCCAGGAGGAAACTATTTGTCGTGTATAATTACATCTCAAGCAGCGATACGTACATACCCTTATTCTCAATACAAAGAAGAATTTTTGTATTATATCTTCAAATCGAAATACGAGATAGCAGTAAAGAGTGTGGAAGAAAAGAAAGATGTTCGTTATCGTGATGTAATAGACGAATATTACAACTATATGAATGAGTTTCCACAAGGTGGTGTATACTCAAACGAGATAAAAAGTCTTTATACAAACATTCAAAAAGAATTAAATTAATAACGTTATATAAATTATGGATTACAGAAAAACAAAAGCGCCTAACAATACGGTTACTCGTGATATGATGAGTATGGCAGAAGCAACTGGTAATGTTTACGAAACTGTGCGTGTGATAGGTAAAAGAGCTAATGAAATATCAGTAGAAATTAAGCACGACTTAGAAAAGAAACTTCAAGAGTTTTCTTCTTGTTCTGATAGTCTTGATGAAGTATTTGAAAACAGAGAACAAATAGAAATCTCTCGTTACTTCGAACGTTTGCCTAAGGCAACTCTTATTGCAGCTCAGGAATATGTAGACGGTGAAGTTTATCATCGTAACCCAGCTAAAGATAATTTAGACAACCTATGATTCAGCGTATACAAACAGTATGGCTATTTGTTGTAGCTGTTTTGTTTTTATTGTTTACTTTCAATCCGGGAGCTTGGACAGAAGGGTTTCAATACGAAACAGAACTTTCGATAGCTACAAAAACTGTTAATATAGTAGTTGTATTGCTTTCTCTGATAACTATATTTTCGTATAAAAACAGAAAGTTACAGATAAAACTATGCGGTTCTATTATAGCTTTAACCATACTAAGTATAATACTAACAGCAAGTGTATTTTTGTTATCTCCAGGAGAGGGGGTGCCTCCTACTGCTGATTTAGCAGAACAAGGTATTGAGGCTGTAGCGCATCTTCGATGGGATTTTGTTAGTATGTTTTATCCTGTAGTATCGTTGATATTTACTGTTTTAGCTATTGTAGCTATCAATAAAGATGAAAAATTGGTTAAGTCGTTAGACCGACTAAGATAATATAAATATGAATGAAAAGTAGAAGTTATATCTGTATTGGTATTGCTATCTTTATAGTTATTCTATTTTTCTGTAATTTATTCTTTGGAACAGTATCCATTCCTGCTTCGGCGGTAATGGATATTCTTTTTGGTAGAGAGGTAGAACGCTCTTCGTGGACTGCTATAGTTATTCAATCGCGACTACCACAAGCAACAACGGCAATGTTTGCTGGAGCAGCATTGGCTGTTAGTGGTTTAATGCTGCAAACTTTATTTCAGAATCTTCTGGCAGGACCGAGTATCCTTGGTATAAGCAATGGTGCAAATCTTGGAGTAGCTATTGTTATGCTTTATTCGGGAGGAATGTTAGGCTCTGAAGTTTCTATAGGGATTAACATATCTACGGTGTTGGCTGCTTTTGTAGGGGCAACCTTTGTTTTACTCCTTATATTATATTTCTCTACTAAGGTTAGGAGTAATATACTTATACTTATTATCGGAATGATGATAGGTTATCTGGCTTCGTCGGGTATATCGGTGCTTAACTCGCTGGCTTCATCTGAGAATATTCGTTCGTATGTATTGTGGGGATTAGGAAGCTTTTCAGATGTGTCTTATAATCAGTTGATGTTTTATAGTGTTGCAGTAATGCTTGGCTTGATAGCATCTATTTTATTAATAAAACCATTGAATGTTTTGTTGTTGGGAGAGAATTATGCTACTAACTTAGGTCTGAATATTAGGCTAACAAGAATACTAATTCTGATAGTAACGGGGTATCTTACCGCTATAGTTACAGCATTTTGTGGTCCTGTGGGTTTTATTGGTTTGGCAGTTCCTCATATAGCTCGTTTGTTATTGACAACTTCAAATCAGCGAGTATTGTTACCTGCTACAATCTTGTTGGGAGCAGCTATAGCCTTACTTTGTAATTTGTTGACGATAATTCCCTTTGGGAACACTTTATTGCCACTTAACGCAGTAACTCCTATTATTGGAGCTCCTGTTATTATTTATGTTATATTGAGCAAGTCAAATTCGCAGTATTTTTGAGTTGCAACAATCGATAGAGCAAAAGGGTATAAATACAAAAGCGATGAATAGTTCAAGACCATTCATCGCTTTTATTACAATACTAAAAAGTTTACCAAGCAAATAAAGGATAATCCTTCATAATACTATTAACCTTCTCAGCAACCGATTTAATAACTTTATCGTTGTCGACATTGCTAAGTACAACATCTATAAGATCTACAATATCTCCCATTAAATCTTCTTTAACACCACGAGTTGTGATTGCTGGAGTACCGAAACGTAGTCCTGAAGTTTGGAAAGGAGAACGAGAATCAAAAGGAACCATATTCTTGTTAGACGTAATATCTGCTTTTACCAATGCTAATTCAGCAACTTTACCTGTTAGATCTGGGAATTTAGAACGAAGGTCAACAAGCATAAGGTGATTGTCAGTTCCTCCGGATACTATCTTATAACCTTTGTCAACTAAAGCTTGAGCCATAGCGGCTGCGTTTTTCTTTACTTGTGTTTGGTAAGTGATATATTCAGGTTGAAGGGCTTCGTTAAAAGCTACAGCCTTAGCAGCTATAACGTGTTCTAATGGTCCGCCTTGAACTCCTGGGAATACGGCAGAGTCTAATAGAGCCGACATCATTCTTATTTCTCCCTTAGGAGTTGTTTTACCCCAAGGATTTTCAAAGTCTTTACCCATCATAATAACTCCACCTCTTGGTCCTCTAAGTGTTTTATGAGTGGTAGAGGTAACTATGTGTGCATATTTAACAGGATTGTTTAGCAAACGAGCAGCAATAAGTCCGGCAGGGTGAGCCATATCTACTAAAAATATAGCACCAATGCTATCAGCAACCTGACGAATACGAGCATAATCCCATTCTCTTGAATAAGCCGAAGCTCCGGCTATAATTAATTTAGGTCTTTCTCTTAAAGCAACAGCCTCTAATTGTTCGTAATCTACTTGTCCTGTAATATCGTTTACGTTGTATTCTAAAGCTTGATAAACTAATCCGGAGAAGTTTACTGGCGAACCGTGGCTAAGGTGTCCTCCGTGAGATAAGTTTAGTCCTAAGAATTTATCTCCCGGATTAAGGCAAGCCATAAACACTGCCATATTAGCCTGAGCTCCAGAGTGAGGTTGAACGTTAGCCCATTCGGCACCAAACAATTCTTTTAAGCGATTTATAGCCGTTTGCTCTATTTCGTCGACAAACTGACAGCCTCCGTAATATCTTTTACCAGGGTATCCTTCGGCGTATTTGTTGGTTAACACCGACCCGGCAGCGTCCATTACTTCTTGGCTCACAAAGTTCTCAGAAGCTATCAACTCTATACCGTGTAACTGACGGTTATATTCTTTGTTGATAATGTTAAAAATTAATTCATCTCTCTTCATAATAATTACTATAATATTAATTTATTCTTAATTCGATAATCAAAACATTACCCCTAAAGATAATTTTAGAATATTCTCAGTTTTATCTAATCTTATATCCTTTAACTCGTTTGGCGCATTCTTTATCTTGCCAAAGTCTACGTCAGTATTTGTTATACTTATCTGGTATCTTATGTCGAATATTAATCTGTTTACATTAAATGAAAAGCCTATAATGCCGTAAGTATTGTAGTCGGCAGAATAGTCGTAAAAAGAACCATTGTCGTATTCGTATTTCGAGTTATAGTTATATATAATCGAAGGACCTATAAATGCGTTAAGAATAAAAGGTCTGTCATTGATAATATTATAACCGACAAGAATATTGAAATTAAGACACTGAGTTTGTTTTTGTATATTATACAGAGTTGCTGCCGTTTCGTTTGAACCTACTGTTGCGAACGAAAGTTTTTGTCTATGAATATTCCAAGCGGTTTCGGGTTGCATAAAGAAGTTGTCGAGGTTTATTCTTAGAAAACAATTAGCAGTAAAGCCAGCTTTGTTGAAACTTGAAGTTTTCGATAGTTTTGTGTTTCCTTGGTATGCTTCGTAATTATTAGATGATAAAGCATTGATTCCAATCTTGAAACCTATATTAACAGGCTTACTATTTATAAGAGCAGTAGAGTTTTGACTGTAACTTAGTTGCGTTGCAAACAAGATACAGATATAAAGAAAAACATATTTTATGTCTTTTTTACCGTTCATTTTATTTTTTGCGGCGTTGAACACTCCAACCAAACTTACCTATAAACTCGCCAAGTTCGTGATATTTACCGTGAGAGTAGGCCAATAAGTTTGCTTTCTCCATATCGAAACTTCCTGATAGAGGATTTATGTATTTATCGTCGGCCAATACATTCACAACTTCGGCAATAAACATATCGTGACTCCCCAGAGGTATAATTTCTTTAACTCTACACTCTATACATAAAGGAGATTCTTCTATGTAAGGAGCCTTTACTATATGAGATTTGCCAGGTGTAAGCTTCATTTCGCTAAATTTGTTATAATCTTTACCCGAACGTACTCCGCACCAGTCGGTAGCGTAAGCCAAATCTTTAGTCGTAAGATTAATAACAAACTCCATATTCTTTTTTAGTATAGAGTAAGAATGTCTTTCGGGACGTACAGATATATAACACATTGCAGGGTCGGTACAGATAGTTCCTGTCCACGCCACAGTAATAATGTTATATTCGCTTTCATCGTTTCCTACCGAAACCATAATAGCAGGTAGGGGATAGATGAGCGTTCCGGGTTTCCAACTTACTTTCATAATAATTCTATATCTTCTTTAGCAATTTGCATTTCGCAGTATTGGCATTTAAGCGTTACCGCATCTTTGTTTATAACCTTGAAACGAGTTTTCATAGGCTCATTATTAGTTATACATACAGGATTATTGCATTTAACTATACCTAATAACTCATCAGGAAGAGAAACAAGTTTCTTTTCTACAACCTCATAATCCTTAATAATGTTTAGTTTTACTTGAGGAGCGATTAAGGCAATTCTATTTATTTCGTCTTCTTCAAAGAATTTATCTGCAATCTTTAAGATACCTTTCTTCCCCATCTTCTTGCTATCTAAATTATAGCCTATGGTAACGGGAGTTGTTAATTGCTCTATTTCTAATAAAGAAACAACATTGAATAATTGTTCTGAAGGTATATGATCTATAGCGGTACCGTTTTCTAAGGCAGCTACTTGGAGTTCTTTATTTTTTGTCATAACGCACATATTACTTACAATTAATATTTAGAGAATTACAAATTATGGCTTGTCGTGCAAACAATCCGTTTTTGGCTTGTTCGAAGTAGTATGCTTTAGGATTATCGTCAACATCATAAGCTATTTCGTTTACACGTGGTAGCGGGTGAAGTATTCTTAAATTATCTTTACTATTTGCCAACATAGCATTATTAAGTACGTATAAGTTTTTTACCTTTTCATACTCCATAAGATCTGTAAATCTTTCTCGTTGAACACGTGTCATATACAATATATCCGACTGATTGATTACCTCTGTTGAGAAATCGGAGTATTCGAAGTAAGGTATATTATTCTTGTTCATAAACTCTTTATATAGCTCTGGTATTTTAAGTTCGTCGGGAGCGATTAAGTAAAAAGTAGGATTGAAGTGTGCCAACCCCGAAATAATAGAGTGTACCGTGCGACCATACTTTAAGTCGCCCACCAATGCTATTTTAAGATTGTCTAAAGTGCCTTGAGTTTTATATATCGAATATAAATCGAGTAGAGTTTGCGAAGGATGCTGATTAGCACCATCTCCTGCGTTAATGATAGGAATATCTGTAACTTCGGCAGCATATCGTGCCGCACCTTCCAGATAGTGTCGCATAATAATCAGGTCGGCATAGTTGCTAACCATTCTTATTGTATCTTTAAGTATTTCCCCTTTAGATGAGCTTGTGGTAGCTGCATCGCTAAATCCTATAACACGTCCACCCAGTCGGTTTATAGCTGTTTCAAAACTCAAACGTGTGCGTGTTGAAGGCTCAAAAAAGAGAGTAGCGCACACTTTGCCTTCCAATACTTTTTGATTTGGATTCTGTTCAAAGTACTCGGCTTTTTTTATAAGCTCAAGAATATCTTCTTTTGAACAATCTGCTATAGATACAAAGCTGTTCTTTTTCATTTGTTACTGACATTTATTTACAAATGTACAATAAAACTAAAAACTAAGAGCTAAAATAAAAAAGTTTTTTGTGTGCTTGCACGCAAAAAGTTACAAGATAAAAATTAGGGCTGCCCAAAGTGCATAATTTGCATAATCGTATGGAGAGCGAAGCGTTACCTGCAGTTGTTGAGGTATATTGCCGTTTCGCGATTTTGCTGCGATTTGTGTCAACTATTAGTTTTTATCTTGTATCTTTTATCTTGCAACGAAGCGGTATGTACTTCGTTACAACAACGCTTGCTCTAAGTCTGCAATTAAGTCGTCTATATGTTCTGTTCCGATAGACAGGCGAATAGTGCTTGAATTAATACCCTGTTCGGCAAGTTCTTGTTCGCTAAGTTGCGAGTGTGTTGTTGTTGCAGGGTGAATAACCAACGATTTTGCATCAGCAACATTTGCCAGTAGAGAGAAAATTTCTAATCGATCAATAAAACGGTATGCTTCCTCTTTTCCGCCCTTTATGTCGAAAGTAAATATAGAGCCTGCTCCATTCGGGAAATACTTATTATACAACAAGTGATCGGGGTGGTTTTGGAGCGAAGGGTGGTTTACTTTAGTTATTTTAGGGTGATTGTTTAGGTAGTTTACCACCTTAATGGCGTTGTGTATATGACGTTCTACACGCAACGAAAGAGTTTCCAGACCTTGTAATAATATAAATGCGTTGAAAGGACTGAGCGTTGAGCCAGTGTCGCGCAACAATACAGCACGTATGCGAGTAACGTATGCCGCAGCTCCCACAGCTTCAATAAAACGAACTCCGTGATAGCTTGGGTCGGGTTCGGTAAGTTGGGGGAATTTGCCAGAGGCAACCCAGTTAAACTTTCCCGAATCTACAATAACTCCACCTAAAGAACTGCCGTGTCCGCCTATAAATTTCGTAGCCGAGTGAACTACAATATCAGCTCCGTGTTCGATAGGGCGAATTAAAAACGGAGTTCCAAATGTATTGTCTATAATTAAAGGAATTCCGTGTTTATGAGCAATGCTTGATACAACTTCGATGTTGATAATGTTAGAGTTAGGATTACCTAAAGTTTCAATAAATATTGCTTTGGTATTAGGTTTTATAGCTCGTTCGAAGTTAGATAAGTCTGAAGGGTCTACAAATGTGGTAGTTACACCAAACGAAGGTAAAGTATTTGCAAGTAAGTTATATGTGCCTCCATAAATAGTGTTAGCCGAAACAATATGATCGCCTACACGAGTTATATTCTGAAACGCATAAGTAACAGCTGCAGCGCCAGACGAAACAGCAAGTCCAGCTACTCCACCTTCGAGTGCGGCTATTCTGTCCTCGAATACTCCTTGTGTAGGATTAGTTAGTCTGCCGTATATATTGCCAGCATCTGTTAATCCGAAGCGAGCAGCAGCGTGTTCGGAGTTATTGAATACATACGAAGTTGTTTGATAAATAGGCACCGCTCTCGCTCCGGTTGCCGAATCGGGTTGTTCTTGTCCAACGTGAAGTTGTAGAGTCTCAAAATGTAAATTGTTCTTTTTCATCTTTGTTTTAATTTTATTCTTATTGTTCCAGCAAAGGTATGGTTAGTAGGAATATCAAACAATAAATTTGTAAAATACAGAAAACATTACTATTTTTGGGTTTTTAAACAGAGAAAAACTCTGTTTGTGTTTGGGTATTTACAAACAAAAAGAATTATATTCTGATGGACAATTTAGACAAAACTGATTTGCAGATACTGCGAATTATGCAGAACAACTCAAAGCTGACTACCAAAGAACTTGCAGCTCGGGTAAATCTTTCTACTACTCCTGTGTTTGAACGCCTTAAGCGTTTAGAGAGTGAAGGATATATAAAGAAATATGCAGCAATTCTTGATGCCGAAAAACTTAATTGCGGGTTTATGGTGTTTTGTAGTGTAAAGTTAAGACGATTAAACAGAGATATTGCAAGTGAATTTATAAGCATTATTCAAGATATTCCCGAAGTTACAGAGTGTTATAATATCTCTGGCGAATACGATTACTTATTAAAAATTCACGCTCCAGATATGAAATACTATCAAGAGTTTATCTTAAATGTTTTGGGTACAATAGAGAGTTTAGGCTCGCTAACAAGTACTTTTGTTATGGCAGAAGTAAAGCAAAATTACGGAATATCAATATGAAGATACTACATCTCTCAGATACGCATAATATGCACTATTTATTGCGGAACTTGCCCGATGCAGATATAATTATTCATTCGGGCGATGTTTCTTTCGCTGGCTCTGAATCCGAAGTATTGGATTTTGTTGAATGGTTCGAGAAACTACCATACAAATATAAAATCTTTGTGGCAGGTAATCATGATGATTGCTTGTTTGGAGAAACAATAAATGGCTTGCTCGATAACTGTTTCTATTTGTGTAATTCCGAAGTTGTAATAGAGGGCATAAAGTTCTACGGCATACCGCTGTTTATGGAAGATGTATTGTCGAGAGAATGCGATAAGCATATTTCGAATATTCCGACAGATACCGATGTGCTAATAACGCACCAGCCGCCTTATTCTGTGTTAGATTTTTCGGAAAATACTCATTACGGCGACCCTCTTTTGTTGCAGCAAGCATTAGCAATTCAACCTCAATACCATCTTTTCGGTCATATACACAAGGCTTACGGTATAGAGAAGATAGAGAATACAACTTTTGTAAATGCTTCTTTGGTTGATAATAATTACAAACTCTTGAATAATCCTATTTTATTGAAAATATAAAAACAAATTTTATTAATTATAAAAACTAAGAAATGAGAATAAAACTTTGGAACTTAAACACAGAAGAAGTAAGTAAATGTTTTGAAGAAATAGCTTCTTTTAATAAAACGCTGAAAGAACAACTGTTATGCATTGCAGAATCAGAAAATCAGACTCCGCAAAATATAGAACAACTATTAAAAATTCATTATCATTCGTGGAAGAAACAAGGTGCTGATGAATTAATACGCTTGTTGTTGGAAAAACGTAAATATTTGCTCGACAAAACATTTGAATACACGCCCGAAAACATTAAAAATCTTCTTAGGGTAAACCGTATTTTGTCTGAAGGTAGCGAGAAAGTTCAATTGCAAGCCCGAAAACTATTCAAAGAAATCATATCTCGAAACGATGGCTTTACTCAAGATTTTGAAATAGACGGCACCGTTAGGGTATCATATAATGGAGTTCACTCCTTATTTTATCCCACATTAGAAGAAGAAGAGGAGGAAGAAAAAGCTACATATCCTAATATTCTTGAAATAATAGACTCAGCAATGTTTAGGAAATTTCCAAAAGATCTTTATGCTTGTTGTTATAACGATGGCTATACTCCAGAAAAGGAAGATGAGCTTGAACTCAGCAATATGTATGTTGATGATGATGGTTGGAGATATGCTTTAGGAACAAATCGTCCTGAATTTCAAGGTGTTCGTTGTTCTTGGGCATTTAAGACCTTAACAAAAGACAGTCTTTACGCTCTGCAAGACATTGTACGTCTTAATGATTTTTGGAATGAAGTTACTGCGATTTACCAAAATTGGGGACAAAGTAATTCTTATTATTAACAATTAACAGTAGAGTAGGTTTTACGTTACAAAAAAAAAGACACTGTGATTTCTAAAAACCGCAGTGTCTTTTTAGGATTATAATATTAAATAAATAAGCTCATATTAGATTTCTCGGCTCTTTCTAAATAAGAAGCTACACCTCCTAATTGAACATTGTCTAACAACTCTTCTTTTTTAACACCCATAACGTCCATCGACATATTGCAGGCTATCATTTCTACTCCCGAATCTACGGCTTGTTGTATAAGAGCTTCCAAACTATCAATGTTTTTCTTTTTCATAATCAGACGCATCATTTGACTACCCATACCTCCCATATTCATCTTAGAAAGAGATAGTTTGCGGCTGTTGGCAGGAAGCATCATACCAAACATTTTGCCGAAAAAGTCTTTCTTGACAGAAGGTTTTTCTCTTTTTTTAATTACATTTAATCCCCAGAAAGTAAAGAATAAACTAACTTTCTTTCCAGTAGCGGCAATTCCATTCGCGATAACGAAAGACGCTAAAGCTTTATCTAAATCGTCACTAAAAACAATAATTGTTTTATCGTCTCCATTATGTGTTGCTGTCTTGTCTTTAGCTTTACATACTTTTTCTACAGTAACAGATATTATGCCAGCTTCTGTTTTTTGTTCTACAAGTAGAGCACCAGTTATGTTGCACCAGCTTTCAGCATCTTTACTGAATGCTATATCTGTTGATTTTACTTCCAGACGCTCTCCTTCATTAAGTAAATCGAAATGTTTCTTAAGTTGAGTAATAGGACCAGGACAAGCTAATCCACAGGCATCTACCTTAATTGTTTTTGTATTGTTGTTATCTTGTTGTTTAGTATTTTGCATCTTGTTATTACTATTGAGTTTCTGATAGTTTGATTGTTCGCACGTAACATTAGAATAGGTCTTAAACCCACCAGAAAGGTTATGTATATTCTCGAATCCTTTTTGTGCAAGTATTCTATAGGCTAAATAACCACGCAGTCCAATGGCGCAATATATAATTATTCGTTTGTTAGATGGTATTTCGTTTAATCTGTTTCGTAATTCATCTACAGGAATATTTACAGCTCCGTTTATGTGATTTAGATTGTATTCATACGCGGTGCGAACATCTAAAAGAAAGTCCTTTGCAGGGTCGATTGTTGTAATGTCTCGCCAATGTAAAATTTTCATCTTTCCATTTATTATATTTTCAGCTACAAATCCAGCAATATTCACAGGGTCTTTGGCAGATGAAAATGGGGGAGCGTAGGCTTGTTCTAATTCAGTTAGGTCGTAAATAGTGCCTTTGTTTTGTATAACTTGAGCCATCATCTCTATGCGTTTATCTACACCATCGTAACCAACAACTTGTGCTCCATATAATTGTCCGGTTTGAGGTGCGAAAACTATTTTAATAGAAAGAGGTAATGCACCAGGGTAATATCCAGCGTGTGAAGAACTATGAGTGTATGACGAAATATAGTTTACGTTCATTCTTTTTAGTACTTTACCTGTAATGCCAGCAGCTGCCACAGTTAAATCGAACACTTTAGCGATAGATGTTCCGATAGTGCCTTTGTAAGTGTATTTGTTTCCTTCCGAAATGTTGTTGGCAACAATTCTGGCTTGTTTATTTGCCGGACCAGCTAATGGAATAAGAGCAGGTGTGTTGGTTAGCGGATTGATAACCTCAACAGCATCGCCCACAGCATATATATTAGCATCTGACGTTTGCATATATTCATTTACCCAAATACCACCAAGCGAACCAATTTTCAATCCCGCCGATTCGGCTAATTGTTTCTCAGGTCGAACGCCCACACTACAGATAACCATATCGGTTTCTATTTGTTTCCCTCCGTCGAGCAATACATTCAAATGGTTTCCATTGGGTTCAAATCCGGTAACTCTTTCTTTCAGCCAAAGGTTAATGTTTTTCTCTTTTAGATGTTGATGCACTATAGTAGCCATAGAAAAGTCGAGGGGAGCCATCACTTGGTCGCTCATCTCAACTATATTAACTTCCAACCCTGCTTCGTGTAAGTTTTCCGCCATTTCTAAACCTATAAACCCTGCACCCATAACCACTGCTCGTTTGGGTTTATGCTGCTCAATATAGTTTTTGATAGCATCTGTATCGGGTACGTTTCTCAATGTAAATATTTTAGGATTATCAATGCCTGGGATAGGGAGTTTCAGAGGTTCGGCTCCGGTTGACATAATTAGTTTGTCGTAAGATTCGGTATAGGTTTCTCCTGTTAGTAAGTTTTTTACATTTATGGTTTTGTTGTCGGGAGAAATAGATACAACTTCAGATTGTAACCTAATGTCGATGTTAAAGCGATTGATAAACCCATCAGCCGTTTGCACAAACAGTCGGTCTCGCTCTGCAATTGTTCCTCCTATGTAATAAGGAAGTCCGCAATTGGCGTACGATACATACTCTCCACGTTCAAAGAGTATTATTTCTGCATTTTCGTCTATTCGACGAAGGCGAGCTGCTGCAGTTGCTCCTCCTGCTACGCCTCCAATAATTAATACTTTCATATATAAACTGTATTTGATGTTAATAGTTTTCATTAGAAAATAATAAGGCAAAAAAAACGATTACTCGTTTTTTATTAGTTTCGACAAAACATCGTCTAAGGGGATAGACTGTTTCTTCATAACTTTTACTATTTTTTTGCCTTCTTCTGATAAAGAAAAGATCATTTTCCGCTTATCTTCTGTTCCTATTTCACGTATTATCCAAGCTCTTTCTTCTACCGATGTAATAATTTTGGATACACGAGAGTTAGAAAGACCTATAAATTCTGCTATTTCGAATGCCGAGTGTGGTTTCCCATCTTTCATACAGCACAAAAGCATAGCTTCGTTTATTGTCATATTAAACTTTTTGACAAACTCTTTCTCGAATGAATATAATGCTTTGTATATATCCTTTATCTGACAAATTAATTCCATTGGTTATATTTTCTAATATGAATTATTTTGCAAAGGAAATAATATTTTTTGAAATAAACAAATAGGATCATTAGTAAACTTTATCCGATTAGAATAAACAACCTCAAATACAGTACTTTATAAAGCACAAAAATAAAAGCTTCACTTAGGGTCTTCTCTCTTAGTAGAGACCCCTCTTCTCTCTTAGTAGATAGGCGAGGTGTCTCTACTAAGAACGGCGGGGTGTCTTAAGTATTAAGGCGGGGCGGTTATACTAAGAGCGATATCGGGTCTCTACTAAGAGCGACGAGGTGTCTCTACTAAGAACGACAGGGGGTATCTAATAACAAGCAATTCGCCTTTCTACTAAGAGCGATTAGAGGGTTCTCCTAAGAGTGGTGGAGTGCTTCATAAGAGTGATATAGCTGTCCATTTGTCCACACGCTAAATTTTACGCTCTTCTTCGAGAGTTAAGTATTTACAGATAGTTGCCTATTGGGATAATTAGCTTACACTCTTGCCTTAGTTCTTAAACCAAGCAAAGGGTCGATAATGTCAAAATAATAGAATATAGAGAAGTCTTGTGAAAATAAGTAAGTATAGAAAATGTCGAGAATTGGGGTGAAATAGAAAAAAAGTTCTACTGGACAATAATAATTTTTATTGCAAAGTTATGTAAATAAAGTTTACGCTCGTTTCTTTCTTTTATATTTCTTTCGGTACACAATGTATCCTGATATAAGTAAAATAAGAATAAATAATCCAGAAAAGAAAGTGTAGGTGTCGCCAGATAAGCCTAAAGGATAGGCGTATGCTCTTCCTGTGTGAATTTCGAGAGCAGCGTGATAAAGTGAAATACGTCCTTTGCCTATTTCTTCTGGCATAGGAGAAAAACTGTTTTGAGAATTGATGCCAGTAGCTCCTTTATTGTATTCGAATATTACTTGTTTTTCAAAATCATTACTATATCCACTTATTGGAGTTGAGGATACCGGTCGTCCTCGAGTTGTGCCAATTACTGGTTGTTTTGTATAAAGGTTAAATATAAAATCATATTGCCTATTCCAAGTGAATAGCCCACTAAATGAACCAACAAGCCATCCATTAGATGTAGGCTCTAAGACGGTTATACCCATAACGCTTACTGGAGGAGTAATAATAACTTTTTCAGGAGTGGCTTCAAAGTTACTTAAAGAATAAAATCCATCGGAAGTATAGAGTAGCCAATGTTGTTGTTGCGTGTCATAGCGTATTATTCGTAGTTTGTCTTGCCAAGGGTTGCTACTATTAAGTATGGTACATTTCGGATTGTTTATTTTATTCTTGATAATAGCAATTAGCAAAGGAGGACGAAGAAACATACCAGACAAAGTAATTAATAAAAAGAATAGGATAAAAAACACTCCGATTTTGTTATGCCACTTGATAGAGCTTTTCATTGTCTTTATTGCCGAATGAGCAGATAGTTCTTGTTTCTTTCTTCGTTTAACAACTCTTGGTAAAAAAGAATAAAGAATGCCAGTAACTGAAATTATTATTAGCAAAACACCTAATAAATCAACAAATAATTGTCCGCCTATGCCGAATAGTTTACCACTATGAAGTAACCAAAAAGTACGGAACAGGCTTGTTTTTGCCTCGTAATCGGTGGGCTTTAATAACTCTGTTTTATGAAAATCAGAAAAAGGAGCAACCGAATAGTGTAAGTGAGATCGAGTTATAATAGCTAATGTATCATTGTGATATGTTATATCGCTTATTCGTTCGTTTATTTTTGCACGTTTTGTTATCTTTTCCCAGTTATTGTTTGCACTTAAAGAGTAAAGATTAAAGGTTGTTATAGCATAGGTATTGTTATTGTTAGTTCTGATAATACGGTTTGTAATTTGGTTGTCGGCTCCTTTGTCTATCCCGTTGGTAAAAGACGAGAAATTACTACGAAGCGAATCGGTTAACCAAATGCCACTTCCTCCATATAATAAGATAGAATCTGGAGATATTTTTAATGTTCCTTTTACTGAAGCATTGTTCCAATTGTTGTAATGAAAGTTTTTCGGGAGTAACTTACGTGAAAGATCAATTTTAGAGACTGTTTTACGGTGGTTGAGAATAATTCCCGATATGGAAAACATTATTAAGAAAAAGGCAAGCAACAATCCAGCCCATTTATGGTATTTGCGAAAAAACTTCATACGTTAAATATTTTAACGACAAAGATAATTCTTAATTCTAAATTATAGTAGTCTGGAATTTTTTCATAAAATACATATTGATAAAACCGTAACGCTTGTTACAGTTATGAAGTTTATTATATATAACTTTGCAAAAAAAGAACTTATGAACGCTAACTTACTCTTTTTTTGCACAATGTGTCGAGATAAATCGCCAAAAGAAATTGAGGAAATAAGCTGCGAAATCGATCATAATGTAAAGTATTATAAGCGTGGAGATATAATAGCTTCGCAAGGCGACCGTATTTCTCATCTATATATATTGACTAAAGGGCAGGTTAAGACCGAGATTGTATCTAAATCTGGGCTTACCGTTTCTGTTGAAGAGATTAAGGCACCTTATCCCTTAGCTGCAGCATTTATATTTGCAGATAACAATCGTTTCCCTGTTGAGGTTACGGCAATGGAAGATAGTGAAGTTATACTGATTAGTAAATCTGTTATCGAAAAACAGATGGCTCTTTGTCCTGGCTTTTTGAGAGGGTTTATGGCTTTTACGGCTAATCGTGTACAGTTTCTATCGGAAAGGCTAAAAATATTTTCTCAAAAAAGTATAAAGGCGAAGATTGCGTACTATATTCTACAACACGATAAAAATGGAACCTTTGAGTTGGGTAGGAGTATAGCATCGCTGTCTGAATATTTTGGGGTAGAACGTCCATCTCTTTCAAGAGCTATTTCTGAAATGGCGCGTGATGGTATAATCGAATTTAAGGCAGGGAAAGGCAAAATATTAAAATATAATGATCTGAAAGAATTATTATGATGAAAAGTAATGTTAGGTTTAATAACGACTCTGTTCGCCGACGCGAACGTTTATTGGAAGAAAAAGAAGCAATAAACTTATTACGCATAGGAGAGTATGGTGTGCTTTCTATGGTTGAAAATATTGAAGGAGAAATAGGAGGTTATGGTATTCCTCTTAACTACGTTTGGGACGGTAATAATTCCATCTATTTTCATTGTGCACCCGAAGGATATAAATTAAATTGTTTGAGAGAAAATTCGATGGTGTCATTCTGTGTAGTGGGGCATACAAAGGTTATATCAAATAAGTTCACTACTGCATACGAAAGCATTATAGTTAGAGGCTCGATATGTATGAACCTAACAGAAGAAGAATGTCGACAGGCTTTAATATTAGTGTTAGATAAATATTCGCCTGCCGACAAAGAAATAGGATTAAAGTATATCGAAAAATCTTTTCACCGAACAAATATAATACGACTTGATATTAAAGAGATGTCGGGAAAAACGAAAAGAATAAATTAATAAGTTGCTTTTATCCTAAAAACATTTTCATATCTTCATCGGGAGTTGTGATGCCTCCAATGCCGAATGTGTCTATTAGTACTTTGGCTACATTTTGAGAAAGGAATGCCGGTAATGTTGGTCCTAAGTGGATATTCTTAACTCCTAAAGAAAGTAGAGCCAGAAGCACTATTACTGCTTTTTGTTCATACCACGCGATATTATAAGCTATTGGCAATTCGTTTATGTCATTTAGTTCAAAAACTTCTTTGAGTTTTAATGCTATTAGTGCAAGCGAATAGCTATCGTTACATTGACCGGCATCTAAAACTCGAGGAATACCGCCTATATCGCCTAACGGTAATTTGTTGTAGCGATATTTGGCACAGCCAGCGGTAAGGATAACAGTATCTTTAGGTAGTTTTTCTGCAAATTCGGTATAGTAGCTGCGGTTTTTCATACGACCGTCGCAACCTGCCATAACAAAAAACTTGCGTATAGCACCCGATTTTACGGCATCTACCACCTTGTCTGCCAATGCAAATACTTGTGCGTGAGCAAAGCCTCCGATTATTTCTCCTGTTTCGATTTCGGTAGGAGCTTTACACTGTTTGGCGTGTTCGATTAGTTTAGAAAAATCTTTAGCTTTACCTTCCTTGCGGTCTGCAATATGAGGAAATCCAGTAAATCCTGCTGCTCCAGTAGTGTAAACGCGGTCGGCGTAAGTAGAAATAGAGCGAGGAGGTACAATACAATTGGTTGTAAACAATATAACCCCATTGAATGATTCAAAATCTTCATTCTGACGCCACCAAGCACTACCATAGTTGCCTGCAAAGTGTTTGTATTTCTTAAATGCAGGATAGTAATGAGCAGGAAGCATCTCGCTGTGAGTGTAAACATCAATGCCCGTACCTTCGGTTTGTTCAAGTAGATCTTGCATATCACGCAAGTCGTGTCCTGATATTAGTATGGCAGGATTATTACGCACACCAATATTTACTTTAGTTATTTCAGGATTTCCATAAGTTGATGTATTTGCTTTGTCGAGTAGAGCCATTGTTTTTACACCATATTCACCGCATTTAATAACCAGAGCCGTTAATTCGTCGGCAGAAAGATTTTGCGTAGTAGCAACTAAGGCTTCTTGCATAAAGGCTTGTATAGTATCATCGTCGAAACCAAGATTGACAGCGTGCTCGGCGTATGCTGCCATTCCTTTTAAACCGTATGTAAGTAGTTCTCTAAGCGAGCGAATATCTTCATTTTCCGTTTTAAGCACTCCCACTGTAGTGGCTTTTGCTTCCATCTCTTCCAGAGTATTTCCTTTCCAGGTCATACAATCACAATCGATAGTTATGTTTCCTGCTTCCGCTGCAAGTTTATCTCGCAAAACTATAGCTTCTTTAATACGGGTTACAAAACGAGCTTTGTCGAAGTTAGCATTAGTGATAGTCATAAAAAGCGACTCCATCACAAAATGATTGGTTTGGGCAGATACTTCAACGCCTTTTTTACGCATCTCGACAGTGTAACGAGAAATCCCTTTAAGCAAAAAGATTAATAAATCTTGTAGGTTAGCCACATCGGAAGTTTTTCCGCAGACACCTTTTACAGTACACCCTTTGTTTTGTACTGTTTCCTGACATTGATAACAAAACATACTCATTGTTCTTTGTTTTTATTGTTTATACTAAATTCTTTATTGTTCTACTCCTTCTATGTATAACAACCACTTTATATTGGTTTTGTTTGCAAAAGTACAATTGAGTTAACTCGCAATCTGTAACATTGGTTACGGGTGTGTAATTTGTTACGCAACTTTTGTCCTTACGTCACAAAAAAAAGACACTGTGTTTTTTTAATAACTCAGTGTCTTTTTTAGAAACCACAGTCAGTTTTCTTAGAATCAGACTGTGTTTTTTTTCTACAAACTTATATAGAATTTATCTTACTAATATATTTACCTATAATATCAAATTCAAGATTAACTACCGAGTCTGCTTTTATTTGATGAAAGTTTGTAAACTCATAAGTATAAGGTATTATAGCAACCTGAAAGCTATTGTTTTTAGAATTAACTACTGTAAGACTAACTCCGTTTACACAAACAGAGCCCTTTTCTACAGTCATATAGCCTTGTTTTGCCATCTCTTTATTAAAATCGTACTCGAACGAGAAGTACCAACTACCGTCGTTTTCTTCAACTTTGGTGCAGGTTGCAGTTTGGTCTACGTGTCCTTGAACTATATGTCCATCTAAGCGACCGTTAATCATCATACTTCTTTCTAAGTTTACTTTGTCGCCCACTTTTAATAATCCAAGGTTCGACTTATCGAGAGTTTCTTTTATTGCCGTTACTGTATATGTATCGTCTGTTATGTTAACTACTGTAAGGCATACACCATTGTGCGAAACACTTTGGTCTATCTTTAATTCGTTTACAAACGAGCAGGTCATTGTTAAGTGTAGATTGCCTTGCTCTTCTTTACGACCAACAACAATGGCCGCCTCTTCAACTATTCCTGAAAACATATTCTTTGTATTTTATAAATGAAAGCCAAAGATACGGATTTTAACTGCAATAATTAAACTATTTTACCTAATTTCGCATTCTGTTAGTGATATTAATATTTGTGTGATGGAGTATTTATTGTTAGTAGGCGGACTTGTTTTATTGGTTGTAAGTGGTAATTATTTAATTGAGGCGGCTGTAGGTATTGCTCAGAAGTTTAAGCTATCGCCTCTGATTATCGGTATGACTATTGTTGCTTTCGGAACTTCGGCTCCCGAACTTATGGTTAGTGTGCAGGCTGCTTTGGGCAATCACTCCGAAATGGCTTTGGGTAATGTGTTGGGGTCGAATATAGTTAATATCGGACTTATATTAGGAGTTACGGCTCTTATACTTCCTATAAGGGTGGAAGCAAAGTCGATAAAGGTCGATTGGTCTTTCCTTATGACAATATCGATATTGCTTGTAGCTTTGGCTTGGGGTGGTAGTTTTGGTAGAGTAGAGGGTGCTATTGCTGTTTGTTTATTGCTATTGTTTACGGTATATTCTATTTATAGCAGTAGAAAAGATAGCGTACAGGAAGAATACGAGAGTCCGAAGAAGTCTTTCTTGTTTAACATAATTATATTCGTTGTTGCTTGTGTGGGTATAGCTTACGGAGCCGACTTTATGGTGCAAGGAGCTACTGTTATAGCTTCAAATTTAGGGGTTTCGGAACGAATAATATCTATATTTATAATAGGAGTAGGCACAAGTTTACCCGAACTTACAGCTTCGTTGGTGGCTGCTATAAAGAAAGAAGACAGTATGTCGCTTGGTAATATTATAGGTTCTAATATATTCAATACATTATCGGTATTGGGCATAACAGCAATTATAAAGCCAATTACGTTTACCGATGCAAACTTTCACTCCGACTTTATTTGGATGCTTGTTTTTACTCTTCTTCTTTATGTTGGAATGATAAATGTGAAACAAAACATAAAAGAAACCGAACGAACTAAAAAGCCCATTAAATTATTTAATACGGGCAATGGTATAATAGGTCGCCTTTTTGGTGTATTGTTAATTGCAGTATACGCTTGCTATATAGCCTCTCAGTTTCTGTAATCTAAGATTGTTTTGGACTTACATTCGAGTCCAAGTTTGTTTTTTACCATTGTTCCACTTATCTAAGATAGAAATTTCCATCTTCTTTGCAGTAAGAGAGGTTACGATACAGGTATACGTATGAGCGCCATTTATGTTTAAGTATATGCGATGGTTTTCAATATCTAACAGATAGGTATAATGTATTTCGTTCACTACCTCTTGAGTGGTTTCTTCTCCTTTCTGTTCTTTATATCTTATTGTTCTGTCGTAAGCATTCCCGTCTTCCTGAAACTCAAAAGTATTTTGAGTTGTGTATAAAACATCATCGTTGTTGTATGAAGAAGTGCTAACCAACCAAGTGCCTTGTATAGCACTATAAAGAGAATCGAGGTAGTTGTCGTCGTCATTGCAAGATACGAGAAGTAAAGGTAAAATAAGTAAGCAAAGTTTTTTAATTAAAGAGTTCATTTTATTTTGAATTAGTTTCGACAAAGATATTAATTTTAGTTTATCTTTGCACCGAAAAATTCAAAAATACTAAAGAAGAAAAATGTTACAAAAACTTTTGCCAGTAAATAGTTCTCTTAGAGAGGGTATAAAAGACTATTCATTTATTGTAGTTGGAGCCTTTCTGCAAGCTTTGGGTTATGTGCTTTTTATAGCTCCATCTAATATTGTGCCTGGTGGGGTTTATGGTATTTCAATTGCATTGCATCACGTTACGGCAGGAAAGTTTAGTGCTTTCCCCGATGGCTTGCCTCTCGGAACAATGGCTTTGTGTATGAATATTCCGTTAATGATATTAGCTATGAAGAAGTTGGGTCTTGCTTCGGGTCCTAAAACTGTTGTTACGTTTTTGCTTATATCCATATTTACCGATATATTGTCTTTTGTTTTTGGAGGAGAACCTTTGGTTGAGGGCGATAAGTTTCTTTCGTGTTTCTATGGTGGTGCTTTATTAGGACTGGGAGTTGCTTGTGTTTTTGCAGCACAAAGCACGAGTGCCGGTACTGATGTTTTGGCTCGTGTATTGGCTAAAAACTCCAATCAAAAGGTTAGTGATTTAGTTCTTATAGTAGATTCGATTGTAGTTTTGTTTGGGTTGATAGTTTTTAGAGATTGGGCTGTGCCTTTATATTCTTTATTCACAATACTTGTATACGCTAAAACGGTAGAGATGTTTCAGCCCGAAAACCCTAAGCGTGCTGTGTTTATTGTTTCTAAGAAAAACAAAGAAGTAAAAGAGGTTGTTGTTGATAAATTAAAAATGAGAGGCACTTACATTCACGGTAGGGGAATGTATGAAGGAGCTGAAACCGACATCATCTTTACTATAACAGATAGAAAAGATCTTCGCAAGTTAAAAGATGAAGTAAAAGAGGTTGACCCCAAAGCATTTATTTCTACAATGCACGCAAGCCAAGACTCTCCACGTCCGGGTATTTAATAGTGTATGTGTTTCTAATTGTTTTTGCTATCTAAATACTCATTCACACCGCCTATGTGTTCTCTTACTCGTTTGTCGGAAAATTCAAAAACTTTAGTTACTAATCCGTCTAAGAAGTCGCGGTCGTGCGAAACGAGTATAACGGTTCCATCGTAATCGAGCAAAGCATTCTTTAGAATTTCTTTAGTTTTTAAGTCTAAGTGATTAGTAGGCTCATCTAAGATAAGAAGATTTACGGGTTCTAAAAGAAGCTTTATCATAGCCAGTCGGGTTCTTTCTCCTCCCGATAATACTTTCACCTTTTTGTCGGAGTCGTCTCTCCCAAATAAGAAAGCACCTAATATACTTCTAATCTGAGTTCGAATATCACCTTCGGCTACTTGGTCGATAGTTTCAAAAACAGTTAAGTCTTCGTCTAACAGTTGAGCTTGGTTTTGAGCGAAGTATCCAATCTTTACATTATGTCCGAGCATTATATTGCCAGAGTAATTAGTTTCGCCCATAACACACTTAACGAAAGTAGATTTCCCTTCTCCGTTTTTCCCAGCAAGAGCTACTTTCTCGCCACGAGAAATCATAAGACTTGCATTTTCGAATACTAAATAATCGTCGTAATGCTTAGTAACCTGTTCTACGGTAAGAGGGTAGTTGCCCGAACGAGTAGCAGGTTGAAACTTTATTCTGATATGAGCCTTATCCTCTTCGTCGATATGTACACGCTCCATCTTTTCTAATTGACGTATTCTCGATTGCACCAATACCGCCTTAGCAGCTTGAGCTCTAAAACGTTCAATAAACTCTTCTATCTCGGCAATTTGTTTCTGTTGAGCCTCCCAGGCGTGTAGCTGTTGTTGTCTGCGTTCTTCTCTTAGTTGTTGATAGGTAGTAAAGTTTACTTTATAGTCGTATATCTTACCAAGCGTAAGTTCTATAGTTCTATTAGTAACCGAGTCGATAAATCGTCGGTCGTGCGAAATAAGAACAACAGCATTAGCTTGTGTATTTATAAAGTTTTCTAACCAGCCAATAGTTTCTATATCTAAGTGATTGGTAGGCTCATCAAGCAACATCACGTCGGGGTTTTGAAGTAGAAGTTTTGCAAGTTCGATGCGCATACGCCAACCCCCACTAAAAGCATTGGTAGGCATATCTAAGTCGCTACGCTTAAACCCTAACCCCATAAGAGTTTTTTCTACATCACCTTCAAAGTTTATGTTTTCTATTCCTGCAAGTCGTTCGTGAGCTGCCGTAAAGCGATTAATAAGGTCGGAATAACTGTCAGACTCGTAATCAGTGCGAGTTTCTAACTGTTTATTCATATCTTCTATTTCGCTTTGTAAATCAAATATGGGAGCAAAGGCTTGCGATGCTTCTTCTCTTACGGTTTTAGTGTCAGACACTTCCATAACTTGAGGTAGATAACCAATAGTCATTCCATCAGGACCAGTTACGCTCCCTTTGTAGCTTTTGTTTACTCCTGCAAGTATTTTAAGCATAGTGCTTTTGCCAGCACCGTTTTTTCCAACTAAAGCTATCTTGTCTTTCTTATTAATAATGAAATTTATATTATCAAAAAGAGTTTGTCCACCAAATTCAACCTTTAAGCCTTCAACAATCAACATATTTATTTATTTTTTTAAGCTTGCAAAATTACATAAAAAGTTTGTATCTTTACCCAAACATTAAAAATAGAAAGAGTTATGGCAGTAATTAAACCTTTTAAGGGAGTGCGTCCTCCTAAAGAATTTGTAGTAGAAGTAGCTTCTCGTCCTTACGATGTGCTTAGTTCTGAAGAAGCTCGCGAAGAGGCTAAAGGTAACGAAAAGTCGTTGTACCATATTATTAAGCCAGAAATTGATTTCCCAGTAGGGAAAGACGAACACGATGCTGATGTTTATGATAAAGCAGCCGAAAACTTCAAAATGTTTCAAAACAAAGGCTGGTTGGTGCAAGATAACAAAGAAAACTATTACGTTTATGCTCAAACTATGAATGGGCGTACACAATATGGCTTAGTAGTAGGGTCGTATGTAGATGACTATATGAAAGGTAATATTAAAAAGCACGAACTAACTCGTAAAGATAAGGAAGAAGATAGAATGAAGCACGTTAGAGTAAACGATGCTAATATAGAACCTGTGTTTTTTGCTTATCCGGAAAATCCCGAGTTAGACGCTATTGTTCAAGATGTTGTGAAGAATAAAACTCCAGAATACGACTTTGTTTCGGAAGATAAAATAGGTCATCACTTCTGGGTAATAGATAACGAAGATAAGATTAAAAAGATTACTGAGTTGTTTGCTCAAATACCTTATTTATATATAGCAGACGGACATCATCGCTCGGCAGCGGCTGCATTAGTTGGAGCAGAAAAAGCCAAAAACAATCCAAACCATACAGGCAACGAAGAGTATAACTACTTTATGGCTGTGTGTTTCCCTGCCGATCAGCTTATGATTATGGATTATAATCGTGTGGTAAAAGATATTAACGGATTGTCGGACGAAGAGTTCCTTAAAGCCCTATCAGAAGATTTTATTATAGAAGACAAAGGTACAAGTATTTATCGTCCTGATAAGTTACATAATTTCGCATTGTATATTAATAAACACTGGTATTCGTTAGATGCTAAGCCAGGAACTTATAACGATAACGATCCTATAGGAGTGTTAGATGTAACAATTTCGTCGAATCTTATTTTAGATAAGATATTAGGAATGAAAGACCTACGCACTGATAAACGTATCGACTTTGTTGGCGGTTTACGCGGACTTGAAGAGTTGTCGCGCCGAGTAGATAGTGGGGAAATGAAAGCAGCTTTAGCTCTTTATCCTGTTTCTATGAAACAACTAATGGATATTGCTGATACAGGTAATATTATGCCTCCCAAAACAACTTGGTTTGAGCCAAAACTTCGTTCGGGTTTAGTTATACACAAGTTGAGCTAAAACATTTGTAAATTGCCTCACGCTTATTTAAACATTTTGTCTTTTTAAGTTGTTAAACTTGTGTTATTAGTAATCAAATAAAACAAAGAGCAATGAAAGCAAGTTATTATTTAGGCGGGTTGGCTTTAGGGATTTTAGCAGGAGGTGTTGTTGGCTACATAGTAGCGAGTAATCCAAGAAACAGAGTTAGAGTAAGGCGTTTCTTTAACGATGTTGAAGATAAAGCAAAAGACATTAGCGATAAGGTAAAGTGCGCCTGTGGCTATAATGGAGGAGACTTAACGGAAGAAGAGCTGTTAGAGATTGAAACTGTTTTGGCTAACGAAGCCATTGCTGATGCACAAGCTAAAGCTAAATAGCAACCAATTTTATTAAAAAAAACATTCGAGGACTCAGTTTTTAAGAAATTCTTTTGGAGATTTAAGAAGTTAGTAGTACCTTCGCGCCGTGTTTAACACATAGGCACTAAAGTCTCCGTAGCTCAGTTGGTAGAGCAATTGACTCTTAATCAATGGGTCCAGAGTTCGAGTCTCTGCGGGGACACAAAGCAAAAACGGCTATAACAAACAGTTAAGCCGTTTTTGTTTTTATATTGCCTGGGGTGATGCCGAATTGTTTTTTGAAAGCAGTACTAAAATGAGAAAAGTTTTTAAAACCAACCTCAAGATATACATCAGAAACAGACTTCCCCGTCTCTTGAAGTTTGTCGTAAGCAGCTTCAAGACGTCTTTGAATCAACCACTTTTCGGGAGATAGGTCGCTTATCTTCTTAAAATCTCGCTTAAAAGTAGAAAGACTTCGCCCAGTGAAAGATGCCATCTCTTCCATCGAAAGGTCGTACATATAATTCTTATTCAGAAACTCAAGAATATCTATTTTCCAAGGCTCTGCAAAATCAAAAAGGGTAGGGTAGAAGCGTTCGTCAATCCGTAATAAGGCGTGGAGACCTTCCATCATCTTCAAACACATAATATCGTCAGAGGGTTTTACCGACGAATCAAAGTATGGAGTAATGGATAAGAACAGACCTTTAATGTCTGGCGTTTCGGGTAGTTTAATAACGCTCTGCTTGTGTTTGCTGATTTCAGTAGGTAGTTTATCTTTCTCGAACTTCTGAAAAACTTGACGAAGAAAATCTCGCTTGTAACAGATGAAGATACCCATAAAAGGTTCTCCGTTTTTTGGTTGCTTTTTCATCTCTACACGATTATCTCTACGCAAGAAAGCACATTCTCCGGGTCGTACTATTGTTTTCTTTTTCCCTTCTTCCAGTATGTATTCGCCAGAATAAACATAAACCAAAAAATGATCGAGCACCATCTTTGAGCACATACAATCGTCGCTGAAGTAGTAGCTATAGATTATGTCGGAATAGTTGAATGTAACGTATGTTTCTTTTCCTGTTCCCATATTGTTTTTTATTTTAAGTTTAGCTGAAAGAAAGACTCTAATTTGTCGAAGGGAATAATGTCGATGCGGTCGTATAGGTCGGTATGAACAGCATCAGGAATTATTAACAACTCTTTGTTATCTCCTTTAAGTTTTTTGAAAGCATCTTCGCTAAAATAACGAGAGTGAGCTTTTTCGCCGTGCATCATAAGTATGGCACTCCTAATTTCAGCGCTATAAGCAAGTTGAGGCATATTCATAAACGAAAGAGCCGATGTTACATTCCAACCTCTATTAGAGTTAAGCGAACGCTCGTGGTAGCCACGCTCGGTTTTGTAGTAGTTGTGATAATCCTTCACAAACCAAGGCGCATCGTCGGGTAGAGGATCAATTACACCTCCAGCAAGAGCATACATACCATTCTTGTAATCTGCAGTGCGTTGCTCATTAAGTTTCTTACGAAGCTCATAACGGTCGTCTGCATTCATAGCGTCATAATATCCGTTGGCATTTACTCGACTCATATCATACATAGTTGAAGTAGCAGTTGCCTTGATGCGAGTATCCATAGCAGCAGCATTAATAGCCAATCCGCCCCAGCCGCAAATACCTATAAGTCCGACATGTTCAGGGTCTATGTTGCTGTGGGTAGAAAGGAAATCAACCGCAGCGCAAAAGTCTTCAGTATTAATATCAGGAGAAGCCACATATCGAGGCTCGCCGCCACTCTCTCCCGTATAAGAAGGATCGAAAGCAAGCGTTATAAATCCACGTTCTGCCATCTGGTTGGCGTAAAGCCCCGACGATTGTTCTTTTACAGCACCGAAAGGACCGCTAATGGCTATAGCAGGCAGGGTTTTACCCTCTGAGTTTTTCGGAACGTATAAATCGCCAGTTAATGTTATACCATAACGGTTTGTGAAGTTTACTTTCTGGCGTGTAACTTTCTCACTTAGTTTAAAAGTGTAATGTTCTTGTTTTTCTGTGTTGTTCATATTGTAACTATTATATTCTTCATCAGAAACAGCTTCATACCAAATTGCAGCACCTTTATCAGCCTGAGTAGTAACACCTATATGGATAAATTCGCAGTCGGGAGTAGCACCGTGCCAGTGAATAATATCAGGTTTTATTTCTACCACATCTTCCAGGTTGAAGCAGTTGTATAGGTTTTCCTTTCTCCTGATAATAACCCTTTCCAGAAGTAACCATCAGGAGTTGACCTCCTGGGTGAGAATGCCAATAATTTCGGCAGCCAGGTTCAAAGGTTACATTATAAACTTGTGTATTGAAGGTTGTATTGTCAGTTACTAACATTTCAACCCAAGCAGTACCAGTGAAATTGGCTTCTGCCTTTTGTCCTTTAGGAAAAATCTTGTTTGTTTCCATATTGCCATTGTTGTTATAATTATTACCATTGCAGCCCATAAATAAGATAGAAATGCAAGCTATTGCGAAGTAAGATAATGTTTTCATTTACTCATTATTTAATAATTAGTTACTTATTGATTTGCAAGGCAAAGGTAAATAGAAAGCCGCTAAACGAATTTGTTTAACGGCTCAAACTATTTTGTTCAAAAGTTCAAAGTAGAACTTTTGATAAATGTTAATCACACGAAATGTACTTGACTAAGATCTTTAGCAAACGCATGTAAGTTTTTTTCAATTTTCTCAATTGTTCGTTTACTTGGATTGCGATATCCATTTAGATAATGAGATAATTGTCCTTGATTAACACCAGTTATTTTTTCTAATCCAGACAATGACATAAAATTAGAATAGTAGCTCAAGAATGAAGCCATATCATATTTAATATTAAATTTAGCTTCAATAAAAGTCTTTCCTTCTTCATTGAAATATTTACGCATAGCTTCGTATGCTGAAAAGAAATCATCAATAGCGTCTTTGACTGTAGCTCCAGTTCCGTGTATGCCATAATTCAAAGTGTTGTCGTCTAAATCAACATAAACGCTATAGTTGCCATCATTGCCACGTTCAACAAATGCTTTAATTGTCTTCATAATTATATCTTTTTATCAAGGGATTAAAGTTTAATTCTATTTTTAGTGCGTATTCTCAAGTAGTACAATGTCGGGACCTATTGCTTTTTGTATGGCAGCGCGCATTTGCTCTGTGTGTGGACAAGGAAATCCAATTGGTGTGCCTTTGGAGATACAAGTAGCTAAGGCTAAAACCTGAGCTCCTCTATCTACCAACATCTTTGCTCTTGGAATGGCTCGTTTGCCGGGGCAACCGCCGCAAGAAACAAAACCAACTATTTCGCATTCGCCATAGTCGGCAAAAGCTATTTTGCCTTTGGTGGCTACTTTAAGGCAGGTGGTACCCGGACACATATCTTCGGTTTGCTGACAACGTATTATTCCTACTTTTACTTTCGATTCCATTGTTATTAGTTATCTATTGTATTTGTAAAATTAAGTAATTGCTTTGGTTAAGGCATATCCTCCCCAAGTTGCAAGTAAACAGACAATTACACTTGCTATTGAGTAAATGAAAAACATTCCTATTTCACCTTGTTTTATTAGATTGAAACTTTCCCAAGAGAATGAAGAGAAGGTGGTGAAGCCTCCGCAAAAACCTACTATAAGCATACCTACAAACATAGGTTTCGATGATATGAATGGCGAAGCCCATAAGGCTCCTATTATAAAAGAACCAATAACGTTAACGCCAAAGGTAGATATAAATCCCACAGTGGGAAGTATTCTGCTTATTCCTAACCCTAAAATATACCGGCAGACACTGCCTAAGCCTCCACCTAAAAATATGCTTAATAGAATTTTAATCATTTATAAAAGTTTATTTACATTCTTGCTTTCTCTTTATCCATAATAGCTTTTAGCTCCATAACTTTCTTCGGATTCTTTTCAGCCAAATTGTTTGTTTCGCCCTTGTCTTTCTTCAGATTGTATAGTTGAGGAAGCTTGTCGTTGCCCAGTTCGGTGTTAGTTAGTTTGTTGTATTTGTAACCATTACTTGGTTCTATATATTTCCAAGTGCCATCGTATACCGACATCGAACCAGCTTTTTCAATGATATACTTTCTTCCTTTTTTATCTTTTCCGAGTAGGGTGTTTAGTTGGTTTTTGCTATCAGGAGCTGCCTCTGCGGGTATCTCGCTCCCTGTAAGGTGAGCTAACGAAGCATATATGTCTATTTGAGAAACTAAAGCTTTCGATACGCTTCCCTTTGTTTTGCCAGCCCAGCTAACAATAAAAGGAATGCGAGTGCCAGCTTCAAATATGCTATATTTGCCACCTCTGTAATCGCCCCAAGGACGATGATTGCCTAATAATTCCACAGCCTTATCTTGATAGCCATCGTCTACCACTGGACCATTGTCGCTCGATAGTATGATAAGAGTATTTTCTGTTAAGCCGAGTTTTTCTAACGTTTCCATAATTTGCCCTACGCTCCAATCGAACTCAAGAATAGCATCTCCACGAGCTCCCATTCCGCTTTTTCCTGCAAATCGAGGGTGGGGAACACGAGGTACGTGAATGTCATTCGTTGCGAAATATAGAAAAAATGGCTTGTCTTTATTCTCTTCTATAAAACTTACGGCGTGAGTGGTTATGCTATCGGCAATGTTTTCATCTACCCAAAGTGCACTCTTGCCGCCTTTCATATATCCGATACGAGAAATGCCATTAACAATAGCTTGGTCGTGTCCGTGATTGATGCTTGGTTTTAGTAGATATAAAAGTTCGGGATTAGTTCTACCCAAAGGCTCTCCTTCAAAGGGTGTTTTATAGCTAACCGAAATAGGGTCGTTAGTGTCTAAGTTTACCACTCTCTGATTTTCGACAAACACACAAGGAACTCTATCTCCCGTAGCCGCCATAATATAAGAATAATCAAATCCTATATCCGAAAGACCAGGAGTTATGTAACCGTTCCAATTCTGAGTACCTGTTTTGTCGCCCAATCCTAAATGCCACTTCCCAACGGCAGCTGTAGTATATCCTTTGTTGCGAAATAAATCGGCTATGGTTGGTTGTTCGGGACGTATAACCATACCTGCATCACCTGTGGCAATGCCAGTGTCGTTGCGTCTCCAAGCATAATGCCCCGTTAAAAGCGAGTAGCGCGAAGGGGTGCTTGTTGCCGCCACCGAATGAGCATCGGTAAATCTAACTCCCGTCGAAGCTAATTTGTCTACATTAGGAGTGTTGATGGTGGGTTCGCCATAGCAACCTAAATCGCCATAACCTATATCGTCTGCCAGTATGATAATCACATTGGGTTGTTTGTCGCTATTAGTGATATTCTGAGAGTGTAAAAAATGAGGAGATAATAGGCTTGTGCCTGTGCCTATCCACGCTACAAGGTTCTTGTTCATAATGTAATGTTTGTTTTTGTGCTTTTTTATCGTACTAACGACAAAATTAGTTACATTTAATTGGATTTCCTAACGAATTTCTAAATATATTTCCGTAGATAAAACCAAAACTGGTAACTATCCAGCGAAGGTTTTGTCTTTATTTTTTCTATTTCACTCAAATTCTCAACATTTTCTCTACTTACTTATTTTCACAAGATTTCTATTTTCTCTATTATTTTGATATTGTAGATCCTTTGCTTAATTTAAGAAAGGAGGCAAGAGAGTAAGCAAACTACCCACAATAATCAACTATCTGAAATTTCTTAACTCTCGGAGAAGAGCGTGAAAGTTAGCGAGTGGATAAATGGACGGCTCTATCTCTATCAAGAAGAGTTCCGATGCTCTTAGGAGAACCCTCTAATCGCTCTTAGTAGATGGGTGAGCGGCTTCTTAGTAGATACCCCTTGTCGCTCTTAGTAGATATCCCTCACCTTTGTTAGTAGATAGGGGAGCTGTTTCTTGGTAGAGACCCGATGCAGCTCTTAGTATAACGGTCTCGTCTTTATACTTAAGACACCCCGCCGTTCTTAGTAGAGAGACCTCGTCGATCTACTAAGAGAGAGCAGGGGTCTCTTAGTAGAGAGAAGACCCTAAGTGAAGCTTTGTGTTTCACAAGTTAAAAACTAAAAACTAAAAGATAAAAGTTAAGTTACCCAAAGGGTAAAAATTCCATAGCCGTACGGCGAGCGAAGCGTTGCCTACGGGGATAGAGAAAGCTAAAAGTTAACAACTAAAAGATAAAAGTTGGCGTAAAACGTTGCGTAATAGCCAATTCTGTTCTTTGGTATTCCTAACACTCAATAATGAGGGGTGTGGAGAAATGATTTTGAAATTTATATATTTGTATGTCCGGTATAGTGTTTTTGGGGTTAAAGATTGCAAAATAGGGTTAAAGTTGTAATTGAAATAGCATAATGTTTTGATATGCAAATTATTATTATTACATTTGTGTTGAAAAGAAGTTTTTCGATAGAAAATAAATAGAAATTTAGAAAGGAGACTCGTTATGAAAACACAAAAATGGTACTTGCTGATTATTGCATTGTTTGTTGCTTTTGCAGCATCGGCTCAAGATGACTTTTCTGATGATATATATTTCACAAAGAAAAAGAAAAATACAAAGGTAAAACAAGAAAAAAAGGTTGAAGACCAAAGAGTTATCGTGTCTATGTCGGCAGAGTCGGTATCTGTAAACGAAAGGGATATTGATGAATATAACAGACGTTATGCTGCTGTTGATTATAACAACGAATATGCTGAAAACGATACTATCGTTGAGTATATCGATGGAGATTTATCGAAGCGTATAGTTCAGTTTCACGACCCTTCTAAGATTACTATAGTGGGGGCGGATAATGTAAATATCTATTACGATGGCGAAGACTATGAGATAGACTTCGAAGAAACTGCTCAGCCTACAACAAATATTTCTTTTGGTGTGTATGGTTACGACCCTTGGTATTACAATGCTTATTACCCTTGGTATTCTCCTTGGGGTTATTATGGTTGGAACTATGGTTGGTCGTCTTGGCACTACAATCCTTGGCATTGCCATCATTGGTATGGACATAACCATTATTATGGTGGTTATCATCATTATCCAGTGTATGCTGGTAATAGATATAATTACAGACAGTCGTCGATGTCGAGCAGGAATACGTATTCATCTCGAGATAGAAACTCTTCTGGCGCTTATTCTCGAACCAATGATGCTTCTGCACGAAGTATAAATCGCACTTCTTCGTCTTTATCAAGAAATACAAGTGTGAGTTCTTCAACTCGTTCATCGAACACTAATACACGTCAGAGTTCTACTGTAGGTACTAATCAAACAAACACAAGAACAAGAGTTTCAAATAATAACGCTTCTACAAATAATAATTCGAGTGTGAATCGTTCGTCTAATACGTCAACACGTTCCTCTTCATCAAGTAATTCTACGTATAATAATTCAAGCAGTAGCTCCAGAAGTTCAAGTAGTAGTTATTCAAGTGGAAGCAGTTCGCGAAGCTCAAGCAGTGGAAGTTTCTCTTCAGGAGGAAGTAGCTCAAGATCTTCATCAGGAGGAGGAAGTAGTTCGCGTTCGAGTGGCGGCGGTAGAAGATAGTAGTAAATCAAAGTTAGATGTTTAGTATGAAAAAGAATATATTAGTAATAGCAGCTATAGTTGTGTGCGGTAGTTTGTTCGCACAAGGAGAAGTTGAAGCACTTCGCTCGAGTAAAACCGAATTGCAAGGTACGGCTCGTGGTCAGGCAATGGGTGGGGCGTTCGGAGCTTTAGGTGGTGATGTAACAGGAGTTATGATTAATCCTGCCGGATTGGGAGTTTATCGATCTTCGGAAGTAAATATTACAGGAAGTTTATCGTCGGTAGATGTCAACTCAAAAATAGGGGGATTGTCTAAAGATGATAATAAGTTTAATGCCAACATAGATAATTTGTCGTATATAGGATATTTCCCTTTAGATGGCGATAATATGCGATCATTTAATTTTGGCTTTAGCTATAACAGGCAGAAAAACTTTAATCGCAGATATAAATCAATGGATGCAGGCAGAGCAAGCTCTTTGTCGGATTATATCACTACAATTACTGATGGGATAAATGCTGATATTTTAGATCAAGGCGACCCATATTACGATAGCCCTTGGCTTAGCGCTTTGGCTTGGCAAGCTTATATAATAGATCCGGGAGCGTCAGACTATGAATATAATTCGATATTGCAAAATGGAGAAACCTCAGATGCAAGGCTTAATGTTCTTGAAAAAGGACAAATAGAAAGTTATGATTTCTCTTTAGCAACCAATATTTCTGATAACTTTTATATAGGAGCAACATTGGCATTAACAGATATATATTATAGACAAGACTCTTACTATACAGAAAAATTTGCAAGAGGAGATTTTGCTTTAGAGAACTATCACGAAACCGAAGGTTATGGCTTTCAGCTTAGAGTGGGTGCTATATGGAGTCCTTTAGACTTTTTGAGAGTAGGAGTTGCTTATAGTTCTCCAACGTGGTATTCGATGACCGACTACTATAAGGCTTTTGCAGATGCTACTTATTATGATGCAGGAGGAGAATATATTAACAAGTCGGCAGAAACTCCATCTTCGGCTTTTACGGAATATAAATTCCACTCTCCTTATAGCTGGACTTTTAGTATTGCAGGAATTTTAGATACAAAAGCAATATTAAGTCTTGATTACGAAATAAAAGATTACAGATCTATGAATTATTCTTTTGAAGGGATTGGTAGTAGTGCTTGGGAAGATAATGAAAACTCTTATATAGATGATGATTATCGTGTTGCATCAACCTTAAGAATGGGGCTGGAGTATCGTTTTACTCCTCAGTTTGCTGGTCGTTTAGGATTTGCGTTTGTTCAGAATCCTTACGAAACAACATATAGAGATGGCGAACGCGAAACAATTATAAACGGAACTATACCTCACTTTACGGTAGAAGGAGATGCTACTTATGTAACAACGGGTATAGGTTATCGCTTTACACCTAACTTTTATGCCGACTTAGCTTTTGTTTATCGTACGCAAACTGATAAGTTATATTATTATTCGTCTGCAATTAATAGCGATTACGATTCTTTTGTTATATCAGATCCTGCCAACTTAAAAACAAATTCGGTTAAAGGATTGTTAACTTTAGGTTATAAGTTCTAATTAATAATATTGTTTTTTTTTATTGAAAAATTGCAACATATTAAAATATTTATATATCTTTGTGATATAAATTATTGTTTAACATCTAAAATTATATGCCTATAGCACAAACATTACTCTTTAATAATTAGAAATAATAGTAATGATACAGTTAAAAACGATGACTGACGAAGCTTTGGTCAGCGCTTATGCTCAAGGTAATAATAAGGCATTTGATGTTCTTCTCTCACGACACGAGAGTAACGTTTATTCCTACATTTATTTTATTGTACGCAATAGAGAGATGGCAGAAGACATCTTTCAAGAGGCTTTTATTAAAGCTATTGCAACTATCAAACAAGGTCGTTATACAGAAACAGGCAAGTTTAGAGCTTGGATTAATCGTATAGCTCATAATCTTATTATAGATAGTTATCGTCAAGAAAAGAACGAACAAACTATATCTAACGATGATTCGGAAATAGATTTGCTAAATAACTCGAAGTATACCGATAGCACAATAGAAGATATTTTGATAAAAGACCAGATATTAGCAGATGTGAAAAAGCTGGTCGACTACTTGCCGGATAATCAAAGAGAAGTTTTAATACTTCGCTATTATCAAGATTTAAGTTTTAAAGAAATTGCAGATATAACAGGCGTAAGTATTAATACGGCTTTAGGGCGTATGCGCTATGCTATCTTAAATATGAGAAAGATAGCAGAAGAAAAGCAGGTAATACTAACTGTGTAGAAATTTTTTCTGAAACAAAAGCAATATATATATAAGGCATACGTTTTATAAGTAAACGCTTAAAATATTGCCTATGTATCAGAAATTTACTCAAAAAAAGAAAATTGATTGTAGTAATGTATTAAAGGATGGAAGTTGCAAAGGAGAGGTATCTCCTCGCAAAGATACGCTGGCATTTATTATGCAATTTGCACGAGCGTATCACGTAGAGAAAGACTTGCCCGTTGCTGTTTCGGGGTTTGTCTTAAACTAATGTTCAGTACATCATCTTGAACGAACTAAATGTTGATTTGTAATCTACCAAGTTTCGCTCAAGATGGAGTTCTGAACTTTTTATTTTTAATGTCAAATACTTAATACATTCTTTATTAATTATGTTTTATCTTGCACCATCGTTATTGTCAGCCGACTTTTTACACTTACAAAGAGATGTGGAAATGATTAATGCCAGTGAAGCCGACTGGTTGCACTTAGATATTATGGACGGAGTATTTGTTCCTAATATATCTTTTGGATTTCCAGTGCTGAAAAACTTGGCTAAGTTGTCGACAAAAACATTAGATGCACATCTAATGATAGTAGAGCCTCAGAAGTTTATAACTCAATTTAGAGATATAGGAGTAGAATATCTTACTGTTCATTACGAGGCCTGCACCCATTTACATAGAACTATTCAACAGATAAAAGATGCAGGAATGAAGCCCGGTGTAGTGCTTAATCCTCATACGCCAGTAGAGTTGCTTTACGATATTATAGGCGAAGTGGATATGGTTTTATTGATGTCGGTTAATCCAGGCTTTGGAGGTCAGGCGTTTATTCCTCAAACCATAGATAAGGTTCGTAGATTAAGAAAGATGATAGACGAACGCGGTCTTAATGTAATTATTGAAGTAGACGGAGGGATTAATATCGAAACAGGAAAATTAGTTGTAGAGGCAGGAGCAACAGCTCTTGTGGCGGGCAACTCGGTGTTTGGAGCTCCCGATCCAATAGAAATGACAAGGCATATGAAAAGACTTATAACTAACTAATAAGTAATGATGAATAGTTAGATATATTTTTATCTAATTATTCATCATTCATTATCCTTTAACTATGATTTTTTTACGACTATTACCATTCCTTGTGTTTGGTATATTGTTGCAGACTTACTATGATGTAACTCCTCTATTGTATTTTAGCTTAGGATTAGGAGTTTCCTTTACTGTAATATCTTTCATGCCATTTGTAAAAACTCAATACAAATTAAGGTTTGTTTCAGTGGTAGGAATATCTTTAATCTTATTCTCTCTTGGAATATACATTATGAATGTTTCTGCTAAAAATGTAGAATGGAATAATGTAGATGGTGTTGGTGTTTACGAAGTGCAACTAATTGATATTCCAATTAAGAAACCTAAAACTTATCAATGTAAACTTAAGGTACTGAAAGCCGAACAGAGTAATCATTCATCTATAAATAAACATATTATAGCTTATATTCCTATAGATAGTATTTCTCAAGCATTAAATATAGGCGACCACTTGTTGCTGTGTTCTCAGTTTGCAGATGCTCCTCATTATCTTAAAACCAAATCTGTATCTGCTGTAGGGTTAGTTAATAAACAAGCTTGGCATAAGGTAAAAGAAGCTTCGTTTGCTTCTTTAGAATTGACATTGAAGATGCTTGTTGTTAAACAAAAACTTCTTATTAAGCTTAGAGATGTTATCCCAGATTCTAAACATTATGCAATAGCTTCTGCCCTTATGTTTGGCTATAAAGGCGATTTAGATCAAGAAAGTCGACAAGCATTTGCTAATATAGGAGCAGGACATATACTGGCGGTTAGTGGTTTGCATTTTTCTATTATATTCGGAATCTTATATTTTATATTGTCTTTTATCGGCAATTCTTTATTGAAACGAATAATAAGGCAACTAATACTCCTCCCTTTGGTATGGGCATTTGCTTTAATGCTCGGAATGCCTCCATCTGTAATAAGAGCAGCGTCTATGTTTACTGTTGTTGGTATAGGAAATGTATTCTTCTATAAATCATTCTCTATAAACACTCTTGCCTTTGTAGCATTCTTTATGCTCTTTAGTAATCCATTCTATCTATATGATGTGGGTTTTCAGCTTAGCTTTTTGGCTGTATTGTCGATACTCATTATTAATCCTTATATTGAAAAGTTATATAAAACTCAAAATAAGATATTGGGTTATTTTTGGTCGCTTATATCAGTCTCTTTTTCGGCACAAATAGGAGTGTTGCCACTATCGATATATTACTTTAATCAGTTTCCATTAATATTCTTAATAACAAATATTTGCATAATACCTTTAGCTACAGTATTGTTAATTATGATACCCGTTAGTTTGTTGTTTCATTCGCTTTTTCAAACGTCATTTGTGTCTATTATTCTTAATAAGTTGCTTAACTTATTTGTAGATGTAATATGTTTCTTGGATAATCTACCATTCAGAAGTATAGATAATATAAGCATATCTCTGTTTGATTTGTTTCTTGTTTATATTTTGATGATAAATATAGCACTCATCTTTATAAAAAAGAAAATAGTTTACGTCTATAGTTCAATTATTATTGTGATATTTTTACTTATTTACTACCTTTGTTCGCATTAAAAAACAATATCTATAAAATGCTGAATAAAGTAATAAAGGAAAAGTTAATACAGCAAGCAGAAAAGATTCTCGACGAATCAGACAAAATAGTAATCATATCTCACGTATCACCCGATGGAGATGCAATAGGGTCTTCACTCGGACTATACCACTTCTTAGTTAAATTAGGAAAATCGGCAAATGTTTTAGTACCTAATAGTTATCCCGACTTCTTGCATTGGCTTACGGGAGCTGGAGATATAACTGTAGGTGATAAAAGTCCAGAAATGGCTCAAGAGCTTATCGATGCTGCCGACCTAATATTTTGTTTAGATTTTAACGGATTAAAAAGAATAGACGCTTTGGGTGCTGTGCTCGAAAAAGCATCAGCTAAAAAGATTCTGATAGACCATCATCTTGAGCCTGAAAGTTTTTGTGATGTAACAATCTCTTATCCCGAAATATCATCAACGAGCGAATTAGTGTTCAGATTTATTTGTCGTTTAGGAATGTTCGAAATGATAGATAAAACAATCGCCGAATGTATTTATACGGGAATGATGACAGATACGGGTGCTTTTACTTTTAATTCAAATACACCTCAGATATACTTTATAATTAGTCAGCTAATAGAAAAAGGTATCGATAAAGACGAAATTTACGACAAAGTATACAACAATTACTCAGAAAGCAGAATAAGATTGCAGGGTTTTGTATTGTATGAAAAAATGAAAATATACAAAGAGTATAATGCTTCATTAATAACTTTGTCGGGAGAAGAACAAAAACAATTTCAATGGAAAAAAGGAGATACTGAAGGTTTTGTAAATATCCCATTAAGTATAGACGGTGTAGTCTTTTCTGTATTTATAAGAGAAGAAAAAGGAGTTGTAAGAGTGTCTCTTCGTTCAAAAGGTAGTTTCCCTGCAAATAAATTCTCATCTGATGTGTTCGGAGGAGGAGGACATCTTAATGCTGCAGGAGGCGAATATTACGGTTCTCTTGAAGATGCAGTTGCTTTATTTGAAGATGCATTGCCTAAATACAAACATTTATTGTTATAAAAATACATATCTTTACAAAGACTTTATTTACCTTTGTTTTAGAAATTAAATTATATGAAGAAGACATTAGTTTTTATTACTCTGTGTGTGCTTGGAGCGTTTTTTATGACTGCTTGCGAGAATGAAAAAACAACACAAGAGTACCTTAGAGAAGAGAAAAAAGCAATAGAACGTTTTATGGCTAATAGAAATTTTAAGGTGTTGAGTAAATACCCCGAAGACCATAAATTTGCAGCTGACGAATTTTACAGAACAAGCGAAGGACTATACCTTCAAGTTGTAGACTCGGGCAATGGACGTAAAGTAATACCTCTTAAAGATGAGGTGCAAGTAAGATTTGAGTACACAATAGATATAAAATCTTATTTAGGTAGCAATAAAGACTCTTTAGTATACGCTTCGTACAATCCTCCAATGACATTTATATACGGTAATCCAGGAACTTATGGAAAGCCAAGCGTATCAGAAAATTACTCTTGTGATGGTTGGGCTATCCCATTAAATTACGTTTATGAGAAAGCTATAGTAAATCTTATTGTGCCTTCATCTATAGGTATGCAATACGATAATACATACTTCGTAGCTCGTTACTACAAAAATTTAGAATATAAAAAATTTTATTAATCAAATAATATGTCTTTAATTAAATCAATATCCGGTATTCGTGGCACAATCGGAGGTAATGCAGGTGAAGGTCTGTCTCCTTTAGATATTGTGAAATTTACAGCAGCTTACGCTACTTTAATTAAATCAAGAAACAACCCTTCTAAAACAATCGTAGTTGGAAGAGATGCTCGTATATCGGGCGAAATGGTAAGGAATATAGTTGTAGGTACTCTTATGGGTATGGGGTTAGATGTTGTTGATATAGGTTTAGCAACAACTCCAACTACCGAACTGGCTGTTACTATGGAAAAAGCAGCAGGAGGTATAATACTTACTGCTTCACATAACCCTAAACAATGGAATGCTCTTAAGCTTCTTAACGAAAAAGGAGAGTTCTTGAATGCTGCCGAAGGAAACGAAATATTAAAGATAGCCGAAGAAGAAACATTCGTTTTTGCTGATGTTGATGATTTGGGAAAGGTGAAAACAGATAACTCGTACACTAAAAAACATATCGACCACGTAATGGCTTTAGATTTAGTAGATGTAGATGCTATTCGTAAAGCTAATTTTACTGTTGCTATAGATGCAGTAAACTCGGTTGGTGGTGTTGTGTTACCCGAACTTCTAAAAGCTCTTGGAGTAAAAGAAGTTATAGAACTAAATGCAGAGCCAACGGGAGAGTTTGCACATAACCCAGAACCACTACCTAAACATCTTACTCAAATAGCAGATACAATGAAGAATACTAAAGCAGATGTAGGCTTTGTTGTAGACCCCGATGTAGACCGTTTGGTTATCGTAAATGAAGACGGAAGTATGTTTGGTGAAGAATATACATTAGTGGCAGTAGCAGATTATATTCTTTCTAACACTCCAGGTAATACAGTTTCTAATCTTAGTTCAACAAGAGCTTTGAGAGATGTTACTGAAAAACACGGACAAACGTATACCGCTGCTGCTGTAGGGGAGGTAAATGTTGTTGCAAAAATGAAAGAAACAAATGCTGTTATTGGTGGCGAAGGAAACGGTGGAATTATATACCCAGCTTCTCACTACGGACGTGATGCTTTGGTGGGTATAGGCTTATTCTTAACTCAATTAGCAAAGTCGGGCAAAACAACAAGCGAATTACGTGCCGACTATCCTAACTACTTTATGGCTAAGCAACGTATGGATTTAACACCAGATACAGATGTTGACGCTCTTCTTACTTCTATAAAAGAAAAGTATGCCGACTATCCAGTAAACGATATAGATGGAGTGAAGGTTGACTTCCCTGATAAATGGGTTCACTTTAGAAAGTCTAACACTGAGCCTATTATACGTATCTACACAGAAGCTCCAACATTAGATGAAGCTGAAGATTTGGCAAACTCAGTAATGTAAGAAAGGCGAGGAAGATCGCAGAAAAGATAAAAACTAAAAGATAAAAGTTACGCAAAGCGGATAAAAACGCAATGCACAGTAGAGACGTGGCGTGCCGCGTCTCTATTTAATATACAACCGTTGAATGCACTAGGCGTGGAGAGCGTGGCGTTGCCTACGGGAATAAATAGAGCGTAACGTTAAAACTAAAAGTTGGCAGAAAGCTTATTATGCAAGCTTAATGCCAACTTTTGTTTTTAACTATTATCTCTTTCGCATTGTGAAAAACTCTTAGTTTTTCACTCTTAGCTCTTAGTTCTAAAGCGATTAATAAGTTAATACTCTTGGAAGAGCTTTAGCTTCTTCAACCCACTTTTCAACTTCTTTTAGAGAAGGAGTGCGGCGAGTAAGTTTCTTTTCTTCATTTACTTCTTCCATCTTAGCGCATAAGTTTTCAGGTTTTCTCATAGCTAATTCAGGAACGGTGTCTACTCCAGCAGCTTCAAGAAGTTCGGAAAACTCTTGACCTACACCTGTTATTCTGAATAAATCGCTCATATTAGCAAACTTTAGAATTTGCTTTTCAGAGATTCCTGTTTCTTCAGCTAAGCTCTTTCTTTGAGCTTTAGAAGCTGTTGCTTCAAGTAGCTTGTCGGTTGTTGTAACACCTGCGTTACGAAATTTCTCACCCAATACAGGACCTATGCCCTCTATTTCTTCAATCTTGTAATTAGCCATAATGTTCTCTATTTAATAGTTTGTAAAAATATGAGCCACTAAGATAGGTAATTTATATTAAAGTGCAAAACTGAAAATTAATTTGCGTGATAATTATTACTTCTTACCAGCCCTTTTTCTTTCTGTTTCGTCAAGAATAATTTTTCTCAAACGCATAGCGTTAGGAGTTATCTCTACATATTCGTCTTCTTTAATATACTCGAGAGCTTGTTCTAAGCTAAACTGAACAGGAGGTGCCAGTTTTACCTTATCATCACTACCAGAAGCGCGAACGTTAGTAAGTTTCTTTGATTTAGTAACGTTTACAACCAAGTCTCCTTCTTTAGAGTGCTCTCCAACTATTTGTCCGGCATAAATGTCGGTTTGTGGGAATATAAAGAATTTACCTCTATCTTGTAGTTTGTCGAGTGCGTAAGCAAAGGCATTACCTGTTTCCATAGCTATTATAGAACCGTTTTGACGTTTTTCTATTTCACCTTTCCAAGGTTGATATTCTAAAAAGCGGTGAGCCATAATTGCTTCACCAGCTGAAGCTGTAAGCACATTGTTGGTAAGACCGATAATTCCACGCGATGGGATAATAAACTCTAAGTGTATGCGGTCGTTTTTGCTTTCCATTGTTTGCATTTCACCTTTACGCTTAGTAACCATATCGATAATTCTGCTCGAATATTCTTCTGGTAGATTAATAGTTAGATGTTCAATTGGTTCACACTTTTCGCCATTAATCTCTTTTATTATCACTTGAGGCTGACCAACTTGTAGCTCGTAGCCTTCTCTTCGCATTGTTTCTATAAGCACGGATAAGTGAAGTACACCACGACCAAATACATTCCAAGCATCGGCAGTGTCGGAGTTTACAACTCTAAGAGCTAAGTTTTTATCAAGCTCGCGCATTAGTCTGTCGTGTATATGGCGAGATGTAACAAATTTACCATCTTTGCCGTAAAAAGGCGAGTCGTTGATTGTGAAGAGCATCGACATTGTAGGTTCGTCGATAGATATAGGAGGTAGAGGTTCGGGGTTTTCTAAGTTAGAGATAGTATCTCCAATCTCAAAGCCTTCGATACCTACTATAGCACAAATATCTCCCGACTTAACCGAAGGTACTTTTGTTCTGCCTAACCCTGTAAATACGTTAACTTCTTTTATTCTTGATTTTGTGATACTGCCATCACGTTTGCAAAGGGCTATATCCATTCCTTCACGCAGCTCACCACGATGAACACGTCCTACAGCAATACGCCCTACATAGTTAGAATAATCTAAAGATGTAATTTGCATTTGAGGTTCGCCTTCTATCATCAATGGTTCGGGAACATATTTTATTATTGCATCTAATAAAGCAAAGATATTGTCGGTAGGGGTTTTCCAACTGTCAGACATCCAGCCTTGTTTTGCCGAACCGTATATAGTTGGGAAGTCTAATTGCTCTTCGGTAGCATCAAGAGCAAACATAAGGTCGAATACCATTTCTTGTACTTCATCGGGGCGACAGTTTGGTTTGTCTACCTTATTTACTACAACTATAGGTTTCTTTCCTAATGATATTGCTTTTTGAAGAACGAAGCGAGTTTGTGGCATTGGGCCTTCAAATGCATCAACAAGCAGTATAACACCGTCTGCCATATTTAACACTCTTTCAACTTCACCGCCAAAGTCGGCGTGCCCCGGAGTGTCAATAATATTAATCTTGTAATCTTTGTAGTTTATTGAAACGTTTTTCGCAAGGATAGTAATTCCTCTTTCTCTCTCCAGATCGTTGTTGTCTAAAAATTGGTCTAACTCGGCTTTGTCATCTCTGAATAGTTTTCCTGCCAACAACATTTTATCAACAAGGGTTGTTTTGCCATGGTCTACGTGAGCTATAATGGCAATGTTTCTTATTTTTTGCATATTAAAATTAATCAAGCTGCAAAGGTAGATAAATTAATTCAGAATGAGGGATTTTTTAAACCAAAATAAGCAGACCAAAGCCTGCTTATTTTGACAAATATAGATTGTAGGATTTTACTTTATTTCCCAAGTATCGCCCGATAGTAAAAACTCTCTTAGAGTACGTGCTGGTTTGTTTGCTTGCACTTCTTTGATTTGTTTTTCTACTTCTTCATCGTAAACAGGAGCTTCAACGTCTCTTATTACACCTAAGGCTACAGGCAGTTCATTACCGTCCATAAGAGCTAATTTAAGATGAAGAGTTGAATCTTCTTCTTTAGCGTTGTGAGTAAGCACATCGTCGATAGTATAACCATCTTCACCTATTGTTACTGCTTTTAGTTTGAAACCATCTTGAACTATACCTTTATTATTATCGCTTCCGAATATCATTTTTTTTCCGTGTTTAAGGAAGATAGTTTTATCGGCACGATTTTCTTTTGCGGTAATTTCTTTATTGATGCCATCGTTGAAGATAACACAGTTAAGAACAACTTCTATTACTGAAGCACCTTTGTGTTTAGCCGCAGCTACCATAATTTCGGGAGAGTTCTTCACGTCGGAGTCTATAGTTCGAGCAAAGAATCGACCTCTTGCACCTAAGGCTAATTCGGCAGGACGGAATGGATCTTCAACAGTTCCATAGGGCGATGATTTACTAACAAAACCACGAGCTGAAGTAGGAGAGTATTGTCCTTTAGTTAAGCCGTATATTTTGTTGTTCATTAAAATAATATTCAGATCAACATTTCTTCTTACAGCGTGAATAAAGTGATTACCTCCGATAGCTAAACAGTCGCCATCGCCAGTAGAAACCCAAACCGAAAGTTCGGGATTTGCAACTTTAACTCCGGTTGCTATGGCACAGGCTCTACCGTGAATGGTATGGAAGCCATAAGTATTCATATAATAAGGTAGTCGCGAAGAGCAGCCAATACCCGAAATAACGGCTATATTGTGAGGTGCAACTCCTATCTCTGCCATTGCTTTGTGTAAACTACTTAATACTCCGAAGTCGCCACAACCAGGGCACCATCTTACTAATTGTGCGCTCTTATAATCTTTTGCATCGTATTTTATTTGTTCTGCCATAACTTATTCTTCTATTAACTTAGTTATTTCTTCTACTAAACGCGCAACAATAAAAGGTTGTCCTTTTACTCTATTGAATTGATAAGGATTAAATCCTCCTATTTTAGATTTTAGGAAGTTAGCAAACTGACCTAAGTTTTGCTCTATAACTATAACCTTTTTGTAACTCTTCATTATCTCTTCTGTGTTTTTAGGAAGAGGATTGATAAAGCGAAAATGAGTAAATGCAACTTTCTTTCCAGCTTTTTGTACTTCTGAAACAGCTTCAGAAAGGTGTCCGTAAGTTCCTCCCCAGCCAACAACAAGCACATCAGCATCTTTATCGCCATAAACTTCTTGTAGAGGAAGTTTGTTTGCAATTTTATCTATCTTAGCCTGACGAGTCATTACCATTTTTTGGTGATTGTCGGGGTCGGTACATATTACGCTTGTAGTATATTCTTTTTCAAGACCACCAATGCGATGTTGGAAACCCTCAGTGCCAGGAGCAGCCCAATAGCGAACATCAGTTTCGAGGTTACGTTTGTAAGCAGTCCAGCCTTGTTTGATTTCTTCAGTAACATAAGGCGGATTAATGTCAGGATAGTCTTCCATATCAGGGATACGCCAAGCCGAAGAGCCATTAGCGATATATCCATCAGTTAGAAGAATAACAGGAGTCATATGTTCTAACGCTAATTTGGCAGCCCAGAAAGCTCCATCGAAACAATCAGTAGGAGAGGTGGCAGAAATAACCACAGCAGGGCTTTCGCCATTTCTTCCATAAAGAGCTTGCATTAAGTCGGTTTGTTCGCTCTTGGTAGGCATACCAGTTGAAGGTCCTGAGCGCTGCACGTCTATCACCACTAAAGGTATTTCGGCTATAACAGCCAATCCTATAGCTTCGCTTTTAAGAGCTAAGCCAGGTCCTGAAGTGTTAGTAGCAGCAAGATGCCCAGCAAAAGAAGCCCCGATAGCAGTACAAATACCAGCAATTTCATCTTCAGTTTGCATTACTTTAACTCCTAATTCTTTACGAGCCGTAAGTTCTTGCATTATATCAGTTGCAGGTGTAATAGGATACGACCCCAGGAATAAAGGTAATCCCGATTTTTCTGAAGCAGCTATTAAACCATAAGCAGCAGCTTTATTACCATTAACATCTACATAAAAACCTTTCTTTTGAGCCGTAGTTTCGATGCGGTAAGTAGATACAGTAGCGTGTATGTTGTGTCCGTAGTTAAATCCGGCTTGAAGCACTGCTAAGTTAGCTGTAAGTATGGCAGGTTTCTTTTTGAACTTGTCAGAAAGAAGTCTTTCTACAATTTCTAACGGACGATTAAACAACCAGCATACCAATCCTAAAGCAAATATATTACGACTTCGTAATGCCTGCTTGTTATCAGCAATGTCAACTAAACAGTCTTTACACATTTGAGTAATAGGAGCAGCAATAACCTGAACAGATTTAAGACCTAATTCAGTAAAAGGATCTTCTGTTTTGAATAGAGCTTTTTCCAAATCGCTTGTTTGAAAAGAATCAGTATCAATAATTACTACTGAATCGTGTTTTAAGAACTGAGCATTTACACGTAATGCAGCAGGGTTCATAGCAACTAATACGTCTGCTTTATCACCTGGAGTATAAACATTCTTAGAACCGAGCTGAACCTGAAAACCAGATACACCGCTTAAAGTTCCGTGTGGAGCTCTAATCTCGGCAGGATAGTCAGGGAAAGTAATAATTTCATTACCTAATTCAGCAGAAAGATTGGAGAAAATGGTACCAACTAATTGCATACCATCTCCTGAGTCGCCTGAAAAGCGTATAACTACTCTTTCCAGTTCTTTAACTTTGGCTTCTTGCATATTATAATGAATAATTAATATAGATGTTAACTTAATTCGAACGTCAAAGGTAGTAAAAAAACAAATTAAATAATCTAAAAAGCAGACAGAAATAAACCTATATCGTTAGCTGGAAGATTAAATTGCTTTGCTACATAGCTGTTTACTATTTTACCTGAATACATATAATAACCAGAACGGAAGGCTAAATCGCTGTTAACAATGTTTTTAAGTCCACCGCTGTCGCTTAAACGAGTAAGCAAAGGAGTGAAAATGTTACTTAGCGACATAGAGGTTGTTCGAGCTACTCTCGAACTTATATTAGGCACACAGTAGTGTTTTACATTATGTTTGTCGAATATCTTTGAATCTTCGGCACGTAAGAAACAAGTTGTTTCAAAGCAACCACCTTGATTAATTCTTAGATCAATGATTAAAGCTCCCTTTTTCATTGTTTTTATAAGATCTTCTGATATAACATAGCGAACAGGATCGTTAATATATCTCATTGCACCAATAACTACATCTGCCGATTTGAAGGCGTTAATCAATACATTAGGTTGAAACACAGAAGTAAACACAGGCAACATAAGTTCGTTTTGCAGTCGACGTAGCTTTTTTATATCATTATCGAATATTTTAACTGTTGCTCCTAAGGTAAGTGCAATACGCGCAGCTACCATACCCGCCATACCTGCTCCTATAATAACTACTTCGGTAGGAGATACCCCAGGTATACCGCCCATAAGCACACCTTTGCCGCCTTTTTCATTGCTTAAAAGTTCAGAAGCAACAAATATAGATGCAGCACCTTCTATTTCTGATATAGTGTTTCTAACAGGAAAACTAACTCCATCAGATGTCATAAGTTCATATCCTATGGCGTTTATCTGTTTAGCTTGCATTGCTTTAATCTTTTCCAAACTCAAATCAGGCATTTGTAATAAACTAAGCAAAGTAGTTCTCCTTTTAGTATATTCTATCTCTTCGAGAGTAGGGGGAGTTATCTTAAAAATTAAATCGCACGAAAAAACCTTTTCTTTACTATCGGTAATAAAAGCGCCACTATCGGCGTATAAATGGTCGGAATAATTAAGCCCCTTGCCAGCCCCTTCTTCCATAACTACTTCCAGTCCGGCATCGGTAAGCATATCTATAGCTTCGGGAGTAAAAGCCAATCGTTTTTCTCTATTTAAGTCTTCCTTAGGAATACCTATAGTTATTGAATTTCTATTGCCAATAATTTCTTTGTTAAGTTCCAATGGTGTATTTTCTGTTATGTTCATTTTATGTTTAAGGTATTTTTAAGATTGTTTACGACTAAATCTACATCATCAAGAGTTAATAACCTCTTGGTGTTTATTATTACTGAAGCCTGATTGTAGAATACTTCTCTTTTTTCAAGATTTTCTTTTACATATAAGTATATCTCTTCTTTGGTTTTATCTTTAATTAGAGGTCTGTTTTGTTTGCAAACATCTAATCTGTCAGTAAGTTCTTCTTCCGTAGTTTTAAGATAAACAGTGGTGCCGGCATTATTCATTATTTCCATATTGTTGAAAAAACAAGGAGTGCCACCGCCTGTAGAAATCAAAACGTTTTCAAACTCGACAACCTCGCACAAGGCTTTTCTTTCAATTTCTCTAAAACCATCTTCACCTTTCTCCGAAAATATATCTCTAATGGTTTTATGGTATCTGTTTTCAATAAATAAGTCTAAATCTACAAACTGTAGATTAGCTTGTTCAGCAAAGCGTCGACCAATAGTTGTTTTGCCTGAACCCATATATCCTATAAAGAAAATTTTCCGCATAAAGTTTTTATTAATCTCAACAACTAATATTATCCACAAAAATAAGTAATTTTATAATAATAAGTCTTCGATTTGTTTTAATTTTACACCTCAAATAAATATATTATGTCGAAAAGGAAATGGTATGTTGTGTGGAATGGAGTAAATCCGGGCATTTACGACACTTGGAATGAGTGCAAAAATCAAATCGAAGGTTTTGAGAATGCAGTATATAAATCGTTCGAAACCTTAGAAGAAGCTCGAAATGCTTACAACTCTAATCCTCGCGAATACATAGGTAAAGGTAAAAGACAGTCTGCTGCAAGCTCTATGGCAAACAGTGGCGAAATAATATTAGATAGCTTATCAGTTGATGCTGCTTGTTCGGGCAATCCGGGAGATATGGAATACAGAGGAGTGCATACAAGAACTAAACAAGAAATATTTCGAGTAGGACCTTTTACGTTAGGCACTAACAATGTAGGCGAGTTTCTTGCTCTTGTTCACGGGTTGGCTTTACTTAAAAAACAAAACTTAACTATCCCAGTTTATTCCGATAGTGCAAATGCTATATCTTGGGTAAAACAAAAAAAGTGTAAAACCAAACTCATACCTAATGAATACAACAAGCCTATATTCGATTTAATAGCTCGAGCCGAAATATGGCTTCAAAACAATACTTACTCAACGCCTATACTAAAATGGGAGACTAAAGCTTGGGGAGAAATTCCTGCCGATTTTGGAAGGAAGTAATAATAACGCATAAAATAATAATAGTATTTGTCTCATAAATATAGTTTTTGCGAATTTGCTGAATACTTTATCTTAAAACGATCGAAATTTGCACTGACATTTAAGTTGTTTTCATTTTACAAGATATTTGAAGTTATACTATCTATCTTAAAAACGATAGAGCAATTTAAGATTTCATCAGGGACAAGACTATCATCTGTATCTATTTTATTCAAATCATATAAGTTCGTTTTATTTACAAAGAACAATTTTTCAACAATAATATCTTTAACTTCTAAAGAGTAAGATTTAAGTATGCAATCTAATTCTGTTTTTATTTTAGATTCTCTTAAAATTTGTTCCATAATTTCGTAATCAATCAATCCTATCTTATTTGTATATAATGTTGTTATATCAATTGCAAAATCGCCAAAGTATAGCAATTCCGTATTTATATACTTTAACTTATTAATATTAGAGAACTCTTCCAAAATCAGTTTCAGTTCTTCCATTATTTCCTTTGAGTTCATTTTGTAATATGAACTTGTAGATATCATATTATATTCCTCAATTGCGATTGAATCATAAAGGTCTCTATATCTCTTATTATAAATATCTAAATATAGGTTTGCTACAATATTTTTATTTGTATTTTCCGCAAAGACAACAGAAAGGGAAGAAGTATCCACCTTGTTTACTATAAAACGTTCAACCTCGCCATATCCTTCAGATATATATTGGGTTACAACAATTTTATTTGCCGTTTCAGCATCATTAGATATCACTTCAATATCTTTCGCATTATTACATGCCACTAACACCCCTAAAAATAATAGTAAATTCCATTTCATAATTTATCACCAATAATATGTCGTTGTCTGAAATTGATACTTCATTAATCTATTCAAAGAACTTATATAAAATCCCCACCTCATAAGTTGGTAACAAATTACCTTCTAATCCATTCTCTGTTATTAACATATAAAAATCATATTTCAAATCGACATCTTTCAATGTCAGTATGTTGGCATCTCTAATGTACTTACCTTCTGAAAGAAGTATATTTTTATAAATGTATTGATAATTACCGTTTTTAGTTATAATCAATTGTATGTTATCTCTATAAAAATGAACATAAGTTCCTTCTCTAAGATCATATAATAGTTTATTATTCAAACTATTATATTTATCTCTTTGTTTTTTTAACGCCAATTTATTTAATAAATTACCCTCCATCTGTTCGCTTTCCGAACTCTTTTTAGAAGTGGTTAAATAAGCAAATAAACAATTTTTCATAAAGGGGAAACCTTTTAATGTTTTTATAGTTCTATCCTTTAACCGTTTTATGACAAAGCTAAAGCTATAAAAACTATCTTTCAATATAATTTCTCCATTATTTTTTTCTTTGAATGTACCAATAGACAATAAAGACACTTCTTCATTTCTAATAACTTCTTTTTTTCCTGCACTTTGGTTATCTACAAGCTCTAATGAATAGTATCCATCTTCGCTTAATGTTAGACAACATGATATTTCTTTATTAAAAGCAACAAAGTAAATATCATTCAAAACAGTTTGTGCCGATATAGTTACTGATGAACAAAATATTATGAACAAAACCGTTATCGATAAAACAATTGTTTTAATCTGTTTCATAATCTTTATTTTACTCTAATAATTCATGTAAACATAACATTGATATCTTGCAAGTTGGTATTTTCAACATAAATAGCTGCTAGTCAATCATCGCCACTAAGGTAATAAATCTTTCTTAATATTATAATCCATTAGGAAGATAAGAATAAGATGTTGTTATAGTATCAATGCCGTTATGACAAGTCATAAAAACTTCAAGGTTTCCAATTGACAAAAATAGAAGATAAATCTATATCTTCGTCATCTTCATATTTATTATCTCGAAGCTGCTTAAAATATTCAAATTCTGTTGTTTTTGTTAATGTAATATTAGTTATCTTATTCTTAACAAGCAAGTCTCTTGCCTTTTTTGACATAAAAGTGTAAGCTGTACCTCCTTCTGCAGTGAAAATATCAGAACCATCCCATTGTTCCATATCAGGATAGATGCCTCTTAACATTTCATTATATGGACCTCCTTCAAAATAAGGGTCTTTAATAAATTCTTCTGATTTATAATGATCTATGGGTCCACATCTTCCAGTTACTGCAAAAACAGAATAATTATCTATTATATTGCCTTGCTTATCGTATATAATTGCTGGATAAGATTTCCACCCTGTTATCTGGTTTTCTTTCAAAATATTTATTACTCTTTCTGAAAGTAAAACAACTATCGCAGATCCTATATTTATTAAATCGTATATTTTTTTCCCTGCTACATGAAAAAAATTAACTGGAGTTTCTATATCTTCCTCTCCTCTATGTAAGTTATACGAATCAACATCTACTAATTCATGCGAATAGACTCTAAACTCACCTCGTGTATACCTTTGACCGAAAATGTAAATCTGATTATAATCCATATTGTAAATATTATATTAGTCCAATATTTGTCTTCTAAATTTCAGAAAACAACGGTTCTATCATTTCATCTAAGATATTTAACTCTCTCCTCTCTTTGTTGAAATTCGATTCATTGTATGGACCTAATACTTGATGTTTCTTTTTCAAAATTATCCAATAATTAATTTTATTAGAAAACACCTCTTTGTAATAAGTATTGTTTTGAATCAAACTATCAATACGTTCTTCTGTCTGTTCATCAACAACAAAGCCTAACACCCAACCTAAACCTATCTTATCTGGTATTTGTTTCACAACAATAAAACTTTCATCAAAAACATAACTTTCCACCTTTGGCAAAATAGATATTTCGTCTAACCTTGGTTCTTTCTCTTCATGAGATAAAAATATCATTTTTAATACCGACCCTTCATTCATATAATAAAAGCCATCTCCTAAATGATTTACTTCATCACTAAAATTACATGATGAAGATAAAAGTAAACATAAGGCTAATAATAAAATATTCTGTTTCATTTTCTTTTGAGTATGTATTTGTTTATTAAAGACAGTAATATTGTTGAATGAAACAAAAATAGTTATTTCATTGTTTTAACGATTTAAGAAATAATTAAAAGACCAAGGACTAATGCTTTGTTTCATAAATACTATTTGCAGTCTTTTCAACAAACATACGAAACTTCTCATCGAAATCAAACATTTTTCAATATTTATTGAAAAACAGCCAAAAATTATCGGATAGCGTAAACTCTTAGTTCTTAGTTCTAAAAAGGCTGAAAGCCTTTTTCATTTCATACTTTGAAACGAATTGTTTCATACAATTAAAACAATCTGTTTCGCACTTCGACATAATTTGTTTCATTGGGTGAAACTACTTGTTTCATATAGGTGAAACACCTTGTTTCATACTATTGAAACTACTCGTTTCAAACGGTTGAAACAAAAAAAGGCTTTCAACTAGAACTAAGAACTAAGAGTGAAGAACTAAGAATTGGCGCAAAGCGACTCTAATACGCTTCGCGTAAACTTTTAACTTTTAGTTTTTATCTTTTATCTTGTGCGAAGCACATCAACTCTTAGTTCTTAGTTCAGAAAAAGTGTCGTATATTTGCACTAAATTTTACAGTATGTATAAAAAGTTATCATTTATATTGATGTTTGTGTGTTGCTTTGCTTACACTTACTCGCAAGAGTTTGTGTGGAAGGCTGGCGTGCACTCTTTTTTTGACAATACAGAGTACGAAGGCTCTAAGGTGCAAAACTCGCAGACTATGGCTGGAGTGCATTTAGCTCCCGAACTGGGAATTAAATGGAATAAAAAACATAGTTTTTATGTTGGAGCAGACCTTATGCACGAGTTTGGAAGCGATAAGACGGTCGATTATCACGACCCTATTGTTTATTACGAATATTCGGGAAATCCTTTTCGCTTTTATATGGGTGCTGTGCCTCGTAATATAATATTGGATAAGTATCCTCGAATGTTTTTTCAGGATTCGATTAATAATTATCGACCTGTTATTAATGGTTTCTTTTGGGAGCTTAACAAAAAAAATAATTATGCAAATGTTTGGTTAGATTGGACGGGACGACAAACCGAAACTCGCAATGAGGCTTTCTTTATGGGGTGGTCGGGGCGATACAATTATAATTGTTTGTATGCTCAACACTTTGGTTATATGTTTCACTTTGCTAAAACAAAAAACGCTGCAGATGACGAGTTTGTGCACGATAATGGTTTAATTCTTACGTCTGTAGGAGCAGATTTTGCAAAAACTACAGGCTTTGATAAACTCGAACTTAATGTGGGTTGGTCTGTGGGGTTAGACCGAAATCGTGGAGTGGGAGAGTGGCATCGCCCACAAGGTTTTGTGTCGGAGGCTAAGATAGAATATCGAGGCATTGGTTTGTTTAATACTCTGTATTTGGGCGAAAGTCAGCAGACTTTTTATGGCGAACATTCTAATGCTTTGTATTGGGGCGATTCGTTTTATCGTCTTAAAAAATACGATAGAGCCGATATTTATATAAATTTTTTCAAAAGTAGTGCTGTGAACTTAAAGTTTACTTGTTCGCTGCACTTTGCCGAAAGCAAGGTGTTTGCTCAACAAGCTCTTTATGCTACAATAGATTTGGATAATAAACCTAAGAGAAAAGAACCTAAATATAAGTATATTTGGGATAATTGGTTTTAATAATAACGTATAAAGAAATAAATAAAAGAATAATGGAAGAGATTAAATTTCGTCATACTTTGCCCATACAACTTCGATTTACAGATATTGATAAGTTTGGACACGTAAACAACACAGTTTATTTTACTTACTATGATTTGGGTAAGGCAGAATATTTTGCATCGGTGTTTCCTAATCTTGATTTTGAGAAAGAAGGTGTGGTGGTAGTTAATATTGAGGCTAACTTTCTGTCTCAAATATTTGCAGATGATCAAGTAGCAGTGCAAACTGCTGTAACTAAGATAGGAACAAAGAGTCTTACTCTTGTGCAGCAGGTAATAGACACAACAACAAAAGAGGTTAAGTGTGTCTGCAAGTCGGTGTTAGTCGCTTTCGATATTAAAAAAGGAGATTCTAAAGAAATACCTCAAGAGTGGAAAGAGGCTATTAGTAATTACGAACTGGGTTGATACTGGTTTAAGCAATAAAAAAACTCACTGTGTATGGTTACGCAGTGAGTTTTTTATTTATAGTCTTCGAGCTAAACTATATTAACTCTCTTTATTATTTATTCAAAAGCTTATTATATTCTTTTTCGTTGCTGATAATCTCTATAGCTTTTTTAAGAGATTCGTCATTGTCGTTAATTATATAAAAGTAATCGTTTGCAGTCCAGATGTCGCGAGCTATTAAAGCTTTTACTTGTATTTGTATAAGGGGTTTTGCCTTGTTGAAATCTTTTAAGTCGCTATCAGACAGAACAACTTTGTCGCTTTTATTTTCTTTCATCGAAGCCGATACCTTTTTAATAAATTCATCAGACATTACATAGTTGTTGTTTTGTAATTCTTGGATTTCTTCGGGCGTTAGCTTAACAGATTTGTTTGTTTTATGAAACTCGAAATTCTCGTTCTTAAACATCTCTAAAAGATCGTTAAGCATTTTGTCGCTAACTGTAAACTTTGTTTTGTAGTTGTCGATGTTAGGGTATAAGCTTTTTAATTTATCTCTATTATTGTCTACGTAATTTATAACGTATTTGTTTAGAGTTCCAGAAGCTATTATGCCTCTGTGTATATCGGTGAAGCGGCTTGTATCCATTGGAACAAAGAAGTCGGGCATAATGCCACCACCACCATAAACAACTCTGTTATTTACAAGTGTGTTATATTTTAGCGAGTCGGGGAAATGAATACTGTCGGCACTTAACATTTCTCCTCTGTTGTATCGGTTTATAATATCCATATTATAAGATTCGATGTTGCCATTTTCGTAAGGTTTTTGTACCGAACGTCCTGTTGGTGTGTAATAGCGAGCGATAGTAAGTTTAATTGCCGAGTGGTCTACATTGTATTCGAATACTTGTTGAACCAAGCCTTTTCCGTAAGTTCGACGACCAACAACTACACCTCTATCCCAGTCTTGAACTGCTCCTGCTAATATTTCGCTTGCCGAAGCCGAAGATTCATTAACAATAACAACTAATTTGTTTTTAATGAAATCGCCTTTTTTTCGTGCTTTGTATTCGCTTCTTCGCGAATTCTCTCCTTCGGTATAAACTATTAGGTCGCCACTATTAAGAAATTCATTAGCTATTTGTATGGCAGCACCCATATATCCGCCACCGTTATCTTGAAGGTCGAGAATTAGATTTTCCAATCCTTCTTTCTTTAGTTTAATCATAGCCTCCATAAATTCTTCGTAGGTAGTGGCTCCAAATCTGTTTAGTTTAATGTAGCCGGTTTTGTTGTTTATCATATACGAGGCGTCTAAGCTGTAAACGGGTATTTTATCTCTTTTTATTTTGAATGGAAGTAAGTCTGAGTTGTTGCCACGTAATACTTTTAGTTCAACTTCGGTTCCTTTAGGACCTTTAAGGCGCGACATAGCGTCTGTTGTGCTCATCTTAACGCCCGATATTAGGGTGTCGTTTACGAACATAATACGGTCGCCAGGTATAATGCCAACTCTTTCAGATGGACCGCCAGGTATTACCTGTACAACATACAGTGTGTCGGTAAGCATATTAAACATTATGCCTATACCATCGAAGTTTCCTTGAAGAGGTTCGTTCATTTCTTTTATCTCTTCTGGAGTTAAGTATCCCGAGTGAGGATCTAATTTTTGCAGAGTATTTGTTATTATTTCGTCTGTAAACTTCTTTTTGTTGATAGTATCAACATACATATTTTCGATAAGACTTAATGCGAAGTTAATTTTATTAGCTTCTGGATTGTTGAAACGTTGTGCGTAAGAGCAAGAACTAAGCCCTAATGAAAAGGCAAGAATTAAAATTATATTTTTCATATTTATCATTATTTGTAATTGTGAATGTTTAAACCTTCAGGCACGAAGTCTGAAATATCTTTGTTGTAATGTAATAACTCTCTAACTATTGAAGAACTAATATGTGTGTGTTCGGGTTCGGTGAACAATACGAAAGTTTCTATGCCCGATATTTTTCTGTTTACATCGGCTATATTCTTTTCGTATTCAAAGTCGTTTACCGAGCGAATACCTCTTAATATATACTTGGCATCTTCTTGTTTTGCGAAGTCGACCGTTAAGCCATCGTAGCTCGCTACCTTTACTTTATTATTGTTACGGAAGAGATTTGTTATCATCTCTAAACGTTGCTCTAATGTAAAGTAGCTTTTTTTGTTGTTATTAATTCCTATGGCGATAACAATCTCGTCGACTAAATCAAGACCTCTTTCAACTAAAGAAAGATGTCCTATAGTAAACGGGTCGAAAGTGCCAGGGAATAAAGCTGTTTTTTTATTGTTCATATATCTTCTTCTACAACTAAATTATCTATTATAAAGTTTTGTCTTTCCATTGTGTTTTTTCCCATATAAAACTCTAACATTTCTTTTATAGCGTCAGACTTTTTCATAGAAACTAAATCTAAACGAATGTTTTCTCCGATGAAACCCTTGAATTCGGTTGGCGATATTTCACCTAAACCTTTGAATCGAGTGATTTCGGGATTAGGACCTAACTTTTCTACAGCGTTTAATCTTTCCTCTTCGGTATAGCAATAAATAGTTTCTTTTTTATTCCTTACTCTGAATAAGGGAGTTTGCAGAATATATACGTGGTTGTTCCTTATTAAGTCGGGGAAGAATTGAAGGAAGAATGTAATTGTAAGTAAACGAATGTGCATACCATCAACATCGGCATCGGTTGCAATTATTACCTTATTATATCTTAGTCCGTCTAAACCGTCTTCTATGTTAAGGGCTGCTTGTAGAAGGTTAAACTCTTCATTTTCGTACACAATTCTCTTTGTAAGTCCGAAAGTATTAAGAGGTTTTCCTCTTAAACTAAACACAGCCTGATAGTTAGGGTCTCTACTTTGAGTGATAGAGCCGCTTGCCGAATCGCCCTCGGTAATAAAAATGCAAGTTTCATCTAAGTCTTTACCTTTAGCATCGTTGTAATGCAATCGGCAATCTCTAAGTTTTTTATTATGAAGATTAGCTTTCTTGGCTCTCTCTTTAGAAAGTTTAGATACGCCAGCAATGGCTTTTCTTTCTTTTTCTGAGTCGGTAATCTTCTTTAGTAAAATATCAGATGTTTCTTGGTTTTTATGAAGATAGTTATCTAATTCCTTTTTTGCGAAGTCGGCGATAAACTTAGTTACCGTAGGGCCTTCAGGGGCTATGTCTTTAGAGCCGAGTTTCGTTTTAGTTTGAGATTCAAACACAGGCTCTTGAACTTTAATAGCTATAGCGGCAGTTATCCCCATACGAATATCGGAATATTCAAAGTTTTTACTGTAGTATTCTTTAATTACTCTTGCTACAGTTTCTTTAAAGGCTGCTAAGTGTGTACCTCCTTGTGTGGTATATTGTCCGTTTACGAACGAATAATATTCTTCTCCGTATTGGTTGGCGTGAGTAATAGCTATTTCTATATCTTCTCCTTGTAAGTGAATGATAGGATATAGAGGATCGGATGTCATATTTTCGTTTAATAAATCTACTAATCCGTTTTTAGAATAATATTTCTTACCATTATATATTATGGTAAGTCCTGAATTTAGGAATACATAATTCTTAAGCAGAGGCTCAACAAATTTATCATCGAAAGCAAAACCTTTGAATATCTCCTCGTCAGGAATGAAATTCACTAACGTACCATTGGGTTGGTCGCTTTTATCAATAGAAGGATTGTTGGTTATAAGTGCGCGACTATATTCGACAGCCTTAGTTTCTCCATCTCTAAAACTTTGAACAAGCATATAAGATGAAAGAGCATTAACCGCTTTAATACCAACTCCATTCATTCCGACTGATTTCTTAAAGGCTTTAGAATCGTATTTACCTCCAGTATTCATCTGAGATGAAACATCAACAACTTTACCTAAAGGAATACCACGTCCAAAGTCTCTTACGGTAACAACACCTTGGTCGATAGTAATCTCTATGGTTTTGCCATATCCCATCATATATTCGTCCATTGCATTGTCTAATACTTCTTTTAGTAGTACATAGATACCATCATCGGCATAACTTCCATCTCCAAGCTTACCGATATACATACCAGGTCGGTGTCTGATATGTTCCCACCATTCTAACTTTACGATATTATCTTCATCGTAGGTTACTTCTTGAAAGTTTCCGTTATTATTATTTATTTCGTTCATCTTTTAAGTTATTGTAAGTGCTTAATAAAAGCTCTGCGAGTTCTTGCGTGTTCGTGTTCAATGTCTTCCCACTGCGATTGCATTTTTGTGTTTACTTCTAATTCGGGATTTGTTTCTGCTATTTCGTATCCAAATTTGTTGTAAATAGGAATTAAGTCGTAAAATAGTAGCGCATTTATACCTTTCCCTTGAAATTCGGGAGCTACTCCCATAAGATATAAATCTACCACTTTATTGTTTTTGCCATACATAGCCTTAAGAAGATGTATCCAACCAAAAGGAAATAATGAACCTTTGGCTTTCTTTAATGCTAAAGATAAGCTGGGAAGTGTAAGTCCTAAGCCAATTACTGAGTCGTCGTTTTCATTTATAACTATAGAAATTAGAGGTAATCTTAGCATAGGGATATACATTTTGACGTAATACTCTATTTGTCGTTCAGTGAGAGGAGAGTATCCATAAAGCGGCTTGAAAGCTTCGTTCCAGAGTTCGAATATTTTATTAGCGTAAGGCCAAATCTCTTTAGTGTTCTTAAATTTCTTGATTTTTATATTGGGATATTTATTAAGAACAATCTCTGATATTCGTTTCATTCTTGGTGGAATTTCTTTTGGTATATGTATTTGGAATTCGTGCCAATCTTGATCTTTTATATATCCGAGTTTTTCAAAGTGATCTTTGTAGTATGGAAAACTATAAGAGGTGGCCATTGTGCTGAGCTTGTCGAATCCAGATATTAAAAGACCTTCGTGATCTAAATCGGTAAAACCTAAAGGTCCTTGTATTCCATTCATTCCTTTCGATAAAGCCCATTTCTCAACAGCGTTGAATAAAGCAGCCGACACCTCTTGGTCGTCAATAAAATCTATAAAGCTAAAGCGAGCATATTGTTGCTCCCATATTTCATTGGCTTTGTGATTGATTATTCCAGCAATGCGACCAACTATTTTGTTGTTTTTGTATGCAAGGTAATATACCGATTCGCAGAAATCGAAAGCAGGATTTTTATCTTTATTAAGGGTCGCCATCTCGTCTTCAATAAGAGCGGGGACGTGATAAGGACAGTCTTTATATAAATCTATATTAAAGACAACAAATTTTTTTAGCGTAGCCTTATCGGTTACTTCTTTTATTATAATTGACATTCAGAGTATTAAGTTAGTTATGAAGAATTCAAACACGCAAATGTACAGTCTTTTTTGTAAACTTGCAAGAATAAATATAATGGAAATGGGAATGTGATATGTATATAACAAGAAAGAGGTTGCCCTTTAGAGCAACCTCTTTGTATATTAAGCCGCACTGTGGATATGAAAAAACTCCGTATGACAGGATTTGAGTGCCCCAGTATGTTTGTAATCCGCTGATGCTCGAAGCATACCCGAAGGTTGCGGCCCGCCATTCATAAAGGTAGCTTGTCTCGGAATTTTTATTTTAATTGATGAGTTTCCCAATCGACAAATGCGGCAAAATTTCAATGTTAGTAATATACCTCGTCAGATATCTAGTACAAATGTAAACAATCTTCTTTGATAATACAAACGTTTGGGTAGGAAAATAGTTCATTTTTTATTTTCTTAAACTTTATCTACGTGTAATCTGTTACAATAAAAAAAAGATTATGGAAAGTTTTAATGATATTATAAAAGGAGAAGTTCCTGTTTTGGTAGATTTTTTTGCTACTTGGTGTGGTCCTTGTAAAATGATGCACCCTGTTGTGGAGGAGCTTGCAAAAGAGTTAAAAGGAAAAGTAAGGGTGCTAAAGGTTGATATAGACAAGAATACGTCTCTTGCAAACAAGTATAAAATACAGTCGGTTCCAACCTTTATTTTCTTTAAGAAAGGTGAAATTCAATGGAGGGACTCAGGAGTCGTGTCTAAAAAAATGTTATTGGATAAAATGGATTTGTAAATTTCATTGTTAAAATGTTTGAATTGTTATATTTATGACTAATTTTGTAAAAATAATTTAATCATAAAATAACAATAACATTACAGTGATGAAAAAGCATTCCCTTTATTATGTATTCCTTTTCTGTTTTTTTATCTTTTCTTTTCAATCGTGTGTGGAAGATGACTACGACTTCGACGACGATAAGATGGATAAAAATGCAGTGTTTAGTCCAGGTGGAGTAAATTTTCCTGTTGGAAGTATTGAACGTATTTCTATCTTAGATGAACTAACAAAACAGTTAGATTCTGATATTGAAATACAAGTTAACAATCAAGGCATTCTTTATTTAGAGTATGAAGACAAAGTGTTTTTTGATGTTCCAGAGTACGACATTCCTTACTTTGACTCTCATAATTCAGAGATAACAGATATTGTATTGCCATCTATACCAGGTTTAGGAGGATATATTCCTATTCCTCAAGGTGCTTATGATATTGTTCCTGAAACTAATACTCTTTACGAAATAGAGAGACCTTCGTTGAGCGATGTTGACGGATTAGATGTAACTCTTAATTCTATACATTTTGACCAATATCCTTTGTATGTAACTCTTAATCTAAATGGTTTTATACCAAAAGAAGGTGGAGATGCAGATGTAATCTTATCTTTGACTTTCCCAGATAACTTTGTTATCGCAAGTGGCGAAAATATGATATCGGAAAGAGTTAGTGTTAATGATATATATAATGGTGGAGGTACGTATACAATTCCTTATCCTGTTGCGAATATAACTTCTTATACATACAGTGACCAACCGATAGAATTGAATTATAGCGTTACTCTTGATGTTAAATCTCCAACTCTTGAAATTAGCGCAGGTGGTACTCCTCAGTTTGATTTAACATTTTTGATTGATAACGATAATGTAAAGCTTAATAAATTAGATTGTTATGCTATAGGAGAAGAAATTGTAACTGGTTCGTTCGATGATTTTGGCGATATAAATAATTCTTTCGATAATGCTATTTTAAGCTTTGCAAATCCATCTTTGTTGGCAACTGTAACAACTAATCTAACTGGTGATTTCTCTTTAGATTTAGGACTGCAAGCAAATGGGAATAGAGAGGCTTCGGTTAGCGGTCTTAACTTCGAGAAACCAGAAGCTGCATATCCTGCTACAAAAGCTACTCAATATTATTTGGCTCCTCAAAATAAACAAAATCCTTCTTCTACTGCCGAGTGGAGAGAGTTTTCTACAAACAATTTATTTAAGGGTGCTATTCCTGAAGAAGTAGCTTATAATGTTGTGGCTAAATTTGATACTGATGTAACTTTATATCCCGACAATTCTGTTGTAGCATTGGATTATCTATTTACTCTTCCTTTCGAATTTGAAAAAATAGACTTAACAATTTCGGATATAGCAGAAGATGTATTTGATGAAGATTTATACGACGATATACTTAAGTATGCTGAAGAAAAACTAACTATTGAAGCCGACGATGTAGATATAAAAGTGGGTGATAATGTTGAAATAATTATTTCGGCTGTTATCTTAGATGATTATAATAATGCACTTATAACATTAGATGATATTATGAGAGATAACGGAACTAAAATAATTATGCAGATAGAAGGTGACGATATTGAAAAAATGAAACGAGCACGACATTTAAAGTTTGTTTTCCAGCTAAAAGGAAAGGGAACTATTAAAGAAACTGACTATATTGATATTAAAGGCGTTAAGCTAATATCTGATGGTGGTATTCATTTTGATTTCTAACTCTAAAACTCTTACAACAATGAAATATTTTAATATAAAACTTCAAAATAAGGCTAAAGTAATTTCTCTATTAGCTGTTTTTGTATTCTGTTGTAGCTCTGTGTTCTCTCAGACAGCAAATACCGAGTACTTTATGCAATCGTCTTACACTAAAACTAATCTTAACCCAGCTTTACGTCCAGATAGAGGACATATAGGTATACCAGGTTTGAGTAATATTTATGTTGATTTTAAGACTAATACGTTTAACTTAGATCACTTTATGTTTAAAGGTGTAGGCGAGAATGGTAAAACAGGAACATTCTTACATCAAAATGTGTCTTACAGTGATTTTATGGACGGTGTTTCTAAAAATAACTATCTTGGTTCTGAGGTTAGTGTGAGTGTTATAGATTTTGGTTTTTATACAGGCGATATGTATTTTACTTTCGATGCAAGTGTAAGAACAAGTTTTTCTGCTAATATTCCTGATGATGTTTTCGGATTTGTAAAGAAAGGGGTTACTTTAACTAACGATACTGGTGATAATTACGATTTTAGTAATGTTTCGGCCGAAGCAAACTCTTTCCTTCAGTTAGGTTTAGGTGCATCTAAGCCTATAATGGACGATGCTTTGATGCTTGGTGCTAAGGTTAAGTTTTTAATGGGGATAGCAAATGCTAAATTCAAATTAGAAAAGATGAATCTTAATGTAGGTCGAGACGAGTGGACTTTAGAGTCTAAAGCTAAAATGCAAGTTATATACCATGATGTGTCTCCAACTTACGACGACGACGATTGTTTTGATGGCGCTGACTTAGGTTCGGGTTTTGCCTTTAGTGGCTATGGCTTAGGGTTTGATTTAGGAGCTGTGTTTGAACCAGGTAAAGTTTTTAATTTTTACGATGGTAATGATTTCTTAAATAACTTCAAGGTTTCGGCTTCTTTAACCGATATAGGTTTTATTAGTTGGAAAAAACAAGGAATGTATTTAGAAACAGATCCTTCTCGTGTTAATATCACAGGGCAGCATAATATAAGTTTTGATGATGATTCGGATAACTCGTTAGATAATATTTTAGATGATATAGAAGACGACTTTAGAGATGCTGTAAACTTAAAAGATGCAGATATTAATAATCTTAAAACAACTACAGGCTTAAGAGTTAAAATGAATTGGGGAGTAGAATACGAAGTTTTGTATAATAAGTTAAACGTAGGTCTTTTGTCTTCTACTTATTTTACACCTAATAAAAATATTACAGAGGTAACTTTAGGTTCGTCTTATAAACCTATTAAGTGGATAGAGTTAGGTTTGAGCTATTCATTTATATATAGTAAGTACAAAACATTTGGTTGTGCTATTCATTTTAATCCCGGACATGCAATTAACTTATTCGTGGCAAGTGATTATGTTATACCAAGATGGAACTCTGATTTTGTACCAACAACTTCTCGAGGTTTGAACTTCCAATTTGGTTTGGCGGTAGGACTCGGAAAGATGAATCCAAAATATACAAAGTAAATTTTAAGGTGATAAAAAATAAGGGAGTAGAAGTTGAAGTCTATTCCCTTATTTTTTTATCATTACACATTGTGGCTTTACATCAGAGGAGCAAAAAGTCTAACTATAGATTCTAATAACTTTTTCCACTTACTTCGTTTAATCCAAACACTATAAATCACTTCATCGCAGTTATGCATATCTTCTAAAAAGATATTTTTGTTCTCAATTGCTATTTCCTTATCGTACATATAGCAGTTGATTTCGAAATTCGTTTCTAAGCTTCTAAAATCGAGATTGCAAGAACCAACAACCGAAACATAATCATCAACAACAATAGTTTTAGCGTGAATAAATTTATCCCTGTTTTCGTAAATCTTCATCCCTGCCTTTAATAAACTTTCGTAATACGAATGAGAAGCTGGGTCGATATAAGGCGAATCTGATTTCTTTGAAACCATAAGTCTAACATCGATTCCGCTTAGGCAAGCTATTTGTAAAACCTCAAAAAGAGAATTGGTAGGCAAAAAATAAGGAGTTTGAAGGTAGATATATTTCTTCGCACTTAAAACTAAGCTTATAGTAGCTTGTAGTAGATTAGAATACTCTCCGAATGGTCCACTGGTTACTATTTGCATTAAATTATTTGTGTATATAGAAGTAGGAGGGAAGTAAAGATGTTTATCTTTCCAATGTTTTCTTGCCGAATACCAGTCTATCATAAAACTTGCTTGCAAGCCGTGAGCTCCCATTCCTTCAATGCGCAAATGTCTGTCGCTCCAATTTGGATTAATAGAGTAGTCGTTAGATATATTCATTCCGCCAACATATCCAGTATTACCATCTATAACAACAACTTTCCTATGATTGCGATAATTTATCTTGCTGCTTTGTAGTAGAGGGAAACGAGTTTCCATAAGAGACGCAATCTCTACGCCTGCATCTTCCATTTCTTTATAAAAATGATGAGGAACTTTCCAGTTTGCCACCGAGTCGTACATAAATCTTACCTCAATGCCTTCTCGAGCTTTTTTCATCAACATAGCCTTTACTACATCTCCTGTAGCGTCGTTGTTGAAAATAAAAAACTCAATATGTATATGGTGTTTCGCATTGTTTATATCATCTAATAGAGCCTCAAACATACGCCGTCCTTCAGTAATTATTTCTACCTTACTACCCTGAAACACTGGAGAGCGATTGTTGCTCTTCAATAAGTTTACAAGGTTAGTATATTCGGGTAAAACTGGGAATGCGTCTTCGCTTAAAAGCTCCTTTAGTGTAAGATTTTTAATCTTGTTGTAATATTTCTTATTTACAAGTCGCTGCTTGCGAGTGTCTTGTCCGAAAATATAATAAAGTACAAGACCTAATATCGGAACAAACATTAACACCATAAGCCAAGCAATGGTTTTAATAGGATTTCTATTTTCGGTAAGCACTACCAATATAGTACCAGTGATAAGCACTATATATATAATGTAGAAAATTGTTTGTAAAAGGGATATATTCATAATGTCAATTTCTTTCAATATTTTTTTACAAATATACGACTTACTGCCAAAAGATAATAAAAAAAGCTTTAAAACCTCCCTGCCTTCACACTTTTCTTGTGATGTTCAACGAGTTACAGTGTGTGAATGGTGTAAAAATAAAACTCCCTGTACGCGTGCGAGGAACTAAGAACCTAGTTCTTCACTCTTAGTTATTAGTTCTAAAAAGCAAAGCTTCACTTAGGGTCTTCTCTCTTAGTAGAGACCCCTTGCCTCTCTACTGAGATCGACGAGGTCTCTCTACTAAGAGAGGCGGGGTGCTTTAAGTAGAAAGACGAGGCAGTTCTACTAAGAGCAGCCTCGGGTATCTCTTAAGAACGACAAGGGGTATCTACCAAGAAGCAACTCGCCTTTCTAGTAACAACGATAAGGGAGTTCAACTGAGAGCGGCGAAGTGCTTCGCAAGAGAGATAGAGCCGTCCATTTGTCCACTTGATTACTTTTATGCTCTTCTCCGAGAGTTAAGGAATTACAGATAGTTGCTTATTGGAGCAGCTTGCTTACACTCTTGCTCCGCTCTTAAGATTAAGCAAAGGGTCTATAATATCAAAATAATAGAAAGAATAGCAGTGTTGTAAAAATAAGTAAGTAGAGAAAATGTCGAGAATTTGGGCGAAATAGAAAAAAAGAATTAAGATTTTTCACTTTACACTTATAATGTTTACTCTAAAAACATATTTTCGTGTTTTTATTTTCGTCTCCGAATTCCACTGTATTATTCATTTCTTGCGATAGATTGAAAATCCCTTAAAAAAAGTTCAAAAAATATTTGTTTGACAGTAAGGCTGTTAAGTAAAAGTTACAAATATTTTTCCTTAAAGGTATTGTATGTTTAAAAAAAGTCTTTACCTTTGCACTCGCAATTCGGAAAGCGTTTCGGTTCAGAGTTTAGAGTTTTAGAAAAAGGTGGCGAAATATTTTGCCAGATTAAATAAAGTTATTAACTTTGTCGTCGCTTTTGCGGAAAGCAAAAAACGAGAGATCTTTGAAATCATTTTCATTCAGAACGTAGTACAAGAGCACAATAAAAAGTGCTAACATATTTTGGGTAGTTATTAATATTACCCTGTCAATGTTTACAAAAAAGGATAAGTTCAATAAAGAGCAAAGGATATTAAAAAAA
>JARXWK010000011.1 GCA_029916745.1 Dysgonomonadaceae bacterium PH5-43
TTAATTGTTTGTAATTCAGTACCATAAATATAATCAATCTTTAGCTGTTATGCTAATTTTTTATCGAATTTCTTATATCGAACTCACGTTAATTATTAACATTTTGCATCAATGTCTTTGTGTGGAGTGTTAAAAGTATTCTTGCGTCTAATCGTGAAATAGTAAATAAATGCTTGTTTTTGTGTTTAATTACAAATAAACATTATTTAATACATAATTATTTGCTTTTTTCTTTTTGTTATAAAAATATTATTAGTATATTTGCCACCGATATGCGCATTATTGGTGCGTGTGTCCAAACAACAATATAGCAGATAAAAACTTTATTATTAATTAAAAATTTCAGTACATGAAAAAAATTAGTTTACTTTTATTAAGCATTTTCCTACTTGGATTAGGAAATGTTGGGGCTCAAACAACAAAGCCGGTTATTTCTACCGACGATAGCGGCCCTTGGTATTACATTTTGGTGAGAGGTAATCTTCAAGTAACAGACCCTCGTTCAAACCGTGTGTTAACTGGTTGTGAAAACACAGGTTACCAAGATTCTCTTTCTTTATTACGTCCTTTTAACCAACTTTCGGTTGCAGGTACGTTTGCTCAAGATTCGATTAACTCAACAACAGGTTTTGACAGACAAATGTGGAGAGTAGAACAAGCAGCTGATGGTCAGTACAAATTGATCAACAAATTCTACAAAAAAGCTATCGGTACCTACTATTGGGACAATACCGACCATTGGAAAAACAAAATAGATCCTGACACAGGTGAAATGCTTGAAACAATTAGTGGTGAAAAAGACAAAGTGCTTCCTGTTTTAATGGACGACCCTAACACTACATGGGGATTAATTAATCACCCATCTTACCCAGGTTACGTTAGACTTAAAGCAAACACAGAAATTCAGATGCCAGAGAATACAAATAAATTCATCTACATGCACCAAGGTAATGCAAGATGGAAATATCGTCAAATTATGGAGCATGAAGGTTGGGCTGGAGATAACTCTGCATACCAATTTGTTGAACCAGAAAACTTACACATCAAGGTATTGCCAGAATCTATTGATTTAGGTGTATTGTTTGAAGGTGAAGAAGCTACTGAAATTAAAGATACAGTACTTATTACTGTGTATCAAAACTTAACATCTAACCTTGATTTATTCAGCAATTCAGATCCAGAAGATATGTTCTATGGTACTGGAATAAATGTTGGTTCAAATGTTTGGGATGATAAAAAAGGTGGATTTGCTGAAATTTACTATTACGACCAAAGTGGTTATGGAGAAGGTAAGTATGATGGTAAGCTTTATATAGAAGCTAACATTGGAGATAGAAAAGTTTCTGTGCCTCTTGGTGTGAAATTTGAAATAATTGGAAAAACTCCAGTGAAACCAAGTACTGATACTGAAACTAACTGGTATTATGTAGTGTATGACAAGAGAAAAGGTTTATTCTTAACAGATACAGGTGCTGATCAGCCTTTGGAAGGTTTAGACCTTGAAGATGGTAACGATGGTCAACTTTGGAAATTTATTGAATCTGACGTAGAAGATGAATTTATCATTGTTAGCAAAACAGGTAATTATATAGATTTCGGAACTGTAACAAGTGTAGCTGCTGATGGTACTGAAACTGAAGTTGAGCGTTTCATCTCTGTAGCTGAAGATAAAGAAAATACTTTCTCTTTTGACTTCCGTGGCAAAGCAGATAGAGGATGGCAGATTAAATGGAATCAATATACTTATATTGATGAAGATACTCAAGAAGAAGTTACATCTTTTACTTACTTAAACAAAACTAATACAGACGACCAAATTTGTGCATATTCTTATATGCCAGATGCTGGTAGTGCTGTAGCTTTCTTTGCAGAAGGTAAATTAGATTTAGGTAAACCTACTTTCAGTGTTGAAAATAAAGAAGTTTGGTATTATCTTCAGTTTAACAGACAAGCTAAAAACAATAAAGTAATAGTAGAAACAACAGATGCGCTTGCTGAAGATGCTGCTCCTAACATTACTCAAGCTGCTAAAATTGACGGAGACTATACTCAACAATGGAAACTTGAAGGTGATGAAACCGAATTTGCTATTATAAACCGTGAATCAGGAAATGCATTTAAATTAGCAACTACATCTTTAGGTAAAAGAATTGTAGCTGCAGATGAAGCTCATATGTTCCAATTAGATAAAGGTACAGAATTCAAATTGTGGTCATTGAAAAATGCTGACGAATACGATGGTGAAGAAAATAAAATTTATTTGAATGACTTTGGAGGTTCAGGTACTTACATCGGACAATGGAGCCTTGATGCAGGAGGTAACATTAACTTCATTCCTGCTGATCCAAGTAGTATCGATGATATCGTAGTAGATACAGAAGATTCTGTTAACGATCCTATTATCGCTACTTCTTACTATACTATTGAAGGTATTTCTGTAGGTGCTACAGCTCCTAAAGCTCAAGGTATTTATATCAGAAAAGCTCTTCATAAATCAGGTAAAGTTACAGCTACTAAAATTTTAGTAACTAAATAAATTCTTCATAAGTTTATGAAACGATAAAGGGTGTGCCTATTTGGCACACCCTTTTTTAGTCGTCAGTCTCTTTGTAACTTGTGTGTACACACTCTCTATGTAGTAATAAATTTAAATATATTTTGCATTTCATCAAATAGCCAAACAGTTACAATGACTCCAGATACTTATTTTTGGAATAAGTAAAATGCGTTTTTAATCTATTAAAACAACAGATAAACTAAGTAGTCCTAATTAAATCAATAAAGGTTTATTAGGACTACTTGCTTTTATAATGTATATTCTTAATTGTTTACTTTTAATCTTACTGTAAAATCTCCGAAATACGAATCTCCCTCCATTAGCGATCCAGCAATAGTTATTTTCCAAGTGCCACTTTCGTCTATGTCATATTCGAGCTCTTGACTAAAAGGACCATCAGATTTACCTGTTGGACTTGTTATTTGATTTATCCTTATGTTCCCAGTTTTGGGAGTAATTAGTTGGGCGATAACTTTATCTCCTTTCTTGGCATTAAAAGTTATCTCTTGTTTGTCGTCTAATCCATTAAGATAACCCTTAACTTCTTTAGGAATGCTTCCGCAAGTATAAAAAAGAATTAAACTAAAAGAAAGAAAAATTATTTTCTCTAAAGCAGAATGATGCAATAAATGTTTCATAATGATATATTGTTGTTATCCTTATAACAAATAAAGATATTTAATGTTTAGGGCGTATGAGCACTTAAGAAAATGGCGTTAAAATATTTTTATCTTCAATAAATTATTAAGTATCTTTGGACTGCGATATTTGAACGTTTCGATTTTGTATTGTCGTGTTAAACGTTTGAAGAATAAAAAGATTTATTTTTAATTTATATAAGGTATTTAATTTATCAATTTTATTAACAATTATTCATCATGAAAAAGATTACTCTTTTATTATTGAGTGTTTTCCTTTTAGGATTGGGAAATGTTGATGCACAGCGTCCATTCCCAGAGTTATCAACGGACGATAGCGGTCCTTGGTATTATATTCAAGTGTTAAGTCAGTCTAATTCTACAAGTAAAGACCCACGAGCTGATAGAGTTTTAGCTGGAGTAGAAAAAGTGGCGAATGGCGAAGACCAAGTTGTTGTGTATGGTCAGTATGTAAAAGAGGCGGCAACGGAAGAAGCGATAGATAAACAACTTTGGCGTGTTGTTGATAAGGGTAATGGAGAATATACTCTTGTTAATAAATTTTGGTCAGATAGAGAACTTGATTACTTAGTTTGGAAAGATTATCCAAGACAGGTGCAAGACAGTGAAACATCAACATGGGGACCGGGGATAGAAGAAAAAGGAGCGGTTTGTTTAGTCGAAGCAACTCCTACTACAAATTGGAAAATCGAAGCTGGTAAAACTACTGGTTATTGGGAGATTTCGGCAGCTAAAACTCCAGTGGGGTACGAAAAATTTCCTTATATTCATCAAGGAAACGCTGTTTGGTATTTTGGAATTATAATGGAAATAGAGCAATGGGGACACAGTTTAGAATCTCAATATTCGTTTGTTCCTCAAGATGATATGATTATGACTGTATTGCCAAGAGAGATAAGTTTTGGCACAGTGTTAGAGGGTTCTCTTGAAACAGCAACAATTGAAACAGTGGCTGAGGTAAGTGTTTTTGCTAATTTAACTGAAGATATAGAAATTACAATTGAACCAGCAGGAACAGCTTTTTATGCGGCAGATGGAGCAATTTGGAATCCACGTACTGGAGGTATTGTAACAATCTTTTGGTATGAAGAAGATATGACTGAGTATGGATTGCAAGAAGCTGAGATTGTTTATAAGGCTAAAGTAGGCGATAAAGAAGTTGAGGCAAGAACTAAGCTTTCTATTAATTATATTGCAAAATGCCCAGTTGTAGCAAGTCCTAAGGTTGAAAATTCAGACGAAGATAATTGGTTTTATATAGTTTATTCTCAAAGAGGAGGTTTGTTTATAACAGATCAAGGAGAAGGTGAATTGTTGGCAGGTTTAGCTTTTGATGAAACTAATGACGGACAGTTATGGAAATTCATAGATCTTGGCGATGAAAACTATAAGTTAGTAAGCAAGACAGGTCGTCAGATAGATTGGGTTGACCCAGAAGATGATTCGGAAAATGGAAACTTATTTATTTCTACAGCTACTTCGGAAAATACATTTAAGTTTAAGTTGCGTGAAGATTACGATTGGCAACTTTGGTGGAATGAGTATATTGAAATAGACAATACAGGTGGAGTTGTTAAAGAGGGTACTTATTTGAATAAAACATCAATAGGAAGTGGAAGTACTACTATCTGTGGATATTCAGTTCTTGGAGATGAGGGTAGTGCTTTGCGATTTATTAAAGCAACTGAAACAATAGATTTAGGTTATCCTAAATTTAGCGATGCCGACAATAGTTATTGGTATTTCTTGCAGTTTGATAGACAAGCAAAGAATGGCAAGGTGTTTCAAGAGAATGCCGAAATAGACGAAGCAATACATTCAAATGTGTCTCAAGCGGCTTTGGTTAAAGATAACAAATCTCAACAATGGAAATTTGAAGGAGATAAAGAAGAGTTTATTATTGTAAACAGAGAGTCGGGTAAGGCAATGGCTATAACTAAAGGAACAGATGACAATGGTGAAGGTTGGGATAGAATTATAACTACTTCAGAAAATGCAAACTATTTTACTTTTGAACAGAGTACATTCAAGAAATATATGATTAAAAATATCACTGGTGAAGAAGGTGCGGGTAAGGATGCTTCTTATTTGTATCTGAATGATTTCTCGGGTACTGCAATTTGTCAGTATGTTGCAAGTGATTATGCTGGTAATAATATGACTTTTATACCAGTTGATAATGAATCAAGTATAGATACTGTTATCGAAACTGATAATGCTGCCGATGTAGTAATAGCAACTACTTATTATACTTTGCAAGGTGTAACTGTGGGTTCTAAATTGCCAACAGCTGAAGGTATTTATATTGTTAAGAATCTTCATAAATCAGGTAATGTAACAGCAACCAAAGTAATGGTTGTTAAATAATGTTCTGTAAATGAATGCAGTTACTGCTTGACAAGGGTGTTTTTGGCATCTTTGTATGAGCGAAACAGATAAGGCCGTCAAGAAGTTATTCTTGGCGGTCTTTTTTTTTGAGCCTTTCGTAAGAGTGTAATTTTTTAGATACTGCTATTTGGTCAACCACTTTGTAGTCTTATTCTATGTTGTGCTTGTAACTTATTTATTTGTCTAAATGCTTATTTTACAATAATATCTTAAATAAATTGGAAAAACTGTTGTTTGTAAGAAATCTTTTCATATATTTGCACGGTTAAATACTGGTTGACCAGTTTTATGTGATTAATAACATTGCGACTTTATGTTTGATGTTGAGATGTAAACTCGATTTTATAACATAGTTAAATGACAAATAATATGAAAACAACAATTGAAGAAAGATGGGGTACGCACCCTAATGATGTGAAATCTTATGATACGTGTCAGCTAAGAAAAGAATTTTTAGTAGAAAAGTTGTTCTCTGCCGATGAAGTATTGATGGTGTATACTCATAATGATAGACTGATTATTGGAGGAGCATTGCCAGTAGCTGAAGATTTGACACTTGAAACTGTAGAGCTTATTCGTTCTGAGTATTTCTGCGAAAGAAGAGAAGTTGGTATTATTTGTATAGAAGGAGAAGGTGTTGTTTCTGTAGATGGTACTGATTATGAAATGACATATAAAGATGCTATTTATGTAGGACGAGGCTCTAAAGAGGTTATCTTTAAGAGTAAGGATAAAACTAATCCTGCTAAATATTATTTTGCATCGGCTCCAGCGCACAAAGAGTATCCTACTGCTAAAATAACTTCAGAAATGAGACGTGTGCGTGATTTAGGTTCTATGGAAGAAAGTAATAAGAGAATATTAAATCAACTTATATTAAGTGAAATAGTACCTTGCTGTCAGTTGCAAATGGGATTGACAGAAATACAGCCAGGTAGTGTTTGGAATACTATGCCGCCTCATACACATTCACGAAGAATGGAGGCTTATTTTTATTTCAAGGTTCCTGAAAAGCAAGCTGTTTGCCATTTTATGGGTGAGCCACAAGAAACTCGTCATATATTTATGGGTAATGAGCAAGCTGTAATATCTCCTTCGTGGTCGATACATAGTGCTGCCGGAACAAGTAATTATACTTTTATCTGGGCTATGTGCGGAGAGAATTTGAACTACGATGATATGGATACTTTTACTGCTGATAAATTAAGATAATAATGAAAAAAGTAGTGTGCTTTGGAGAGGTAATGTTGCGCTTGGCAGCTCCCGATAATTTGCGTTTTGGTCAATGTACGTGCCTGAACTCAACTTTCGGAGGTGGAGAAGCTAATGTTGCTGTATCTTTAGCTAATTATGGAATGCGTTCGGAGTTTATTACTCGTTTACCAAATAACGAAATCGCTGATTGGTGTATTTCGGAACTTCGTAAACATAATGTTGATACTAACAATATAGTTAGAGGAGGAGATAGAGTTGGTATTTATTTCTTAGAAACAGGAGCTGTAGCTCGTGCTTCTAAAGTTGTATATGATAGAGCCAACTCTTCGATAGCCGAAATTAAACCCGGAATGATTAATTGGCGAGAGATATTCAAAGATACTCAATGGTTTCACTGGACAGGTATAACACCAGCTATCTCTCAGGGGGCTGCAGATGTTTGTCTTGAAGCTATAAAAATAGCAAACGAAATGGGCATTACTGTTTCTTGCGATTTAAACTACAGAAAAAATCTTTGGAAATATGGTAAAACTGCATCACAAGTAATACCTGCTTTGGTAGAAGGTTGTGATGTAATATTAGGTAACGAAGAAGATGCGGAAAAGATATTCGGCATAAAACCAGAAGGCTTTGATGTTGCCAATACAGGCGGTGATGTTGACGCTTCTGAATTTGAGTCGGTATGTAAACAACTACAAACAAAATTCCCAAGAGCCACAAAGGTGATAATAACCTTACGTGGATCTATCAATGCTAATCATAATACTTGGGGAGGTTGCTTGTATTCCGATAAGAAACTATATCAATCATCAAGATACGATATTACACATATAGTAGATAGAGTAGGAGGAGGTGATTCTTTTATGGGCGGATTAATATATGGTTTAATAAATTATCCACAAGATGACCAGAAAGCTCTCGACTTTGCAGTAGCGGCGTCGGCTCTAAAACATACTATATATGGAGATTTTAATCTTGTTACGGTTAAAGAGGTTGAGCAATTAATGAACGGAGATGGTTCGGGACGTGTAGTTAGATAATAAAAATAAAAAAGATATGACAAATTTTTCATTAAAAGGTAAAATAGCTTTAGTTACAGGGGCTTCTTACGGTATAGGCTTTGCAATAGCTGAAGCTTTTGCAGAAGCAGGCGCAACTATAGTTTTTAACGATATAAAACAAGAACTTATAGACAGTGGTATAGCTGCGTATAAAGAAAAAGGTATAGCTGCTAAAGGTTATCTTTGCGATGTTACTAATGAAGAACAAGTGCAAAATATGGTAGCAACCATAGAAAAAGAAGTAGGAACTATAGATATATTGGTTAACAATGCAGGTATTATAAAAAGAATACCTATGCACGAAATGGCTGCTGCGGAGTTCCGTCAGGTGATAGATATAGATCTTAATGCTCCTTTTATTATGGCTAAGGCAGTATTGCCAGGAATGATGAAAAAGAATGCAGGTAAGATTATCAATATCTGTTCTATGATGAGCGAACTTGGTAGAGAAACAGTGTCGGCTTATGCTGCTGCTAAAGGAGGTCTGAAAATGCTTACTAAAAATATAGCTTCAGAGTATGGAGAATACAATATTCAGTGTAACGGTATAGGTCCTGGATATATAGCAACTCCTCAAACAGCTCCATTAAGAGAAAAGCAAGCAGACGGTAGTCGCCACCCATTCGATTCTTTTATTATTGCAAAAACTCCTGCTGCACGTTGGGGAACTCCAGAAGACTTAAAAGGTCCTGCTGTGTTCTTAGCATCTAATGCTTCCGATTTTATTAACGGACATATCTTATATGTAGATGGCGGTATTTTAGCATATATTGGCAAACAACCATAAATATATACAATAATAAAATGGCTCGATTTAATAAAATACAAGTTCTACAAACAATGTCGGAAACAGGCTTGGTTCCGGTCTTCTATAATGGCAACATAGATGTGGCTAAACAAGTCGTAAAAGCTTGTTACGAAGGAGGAATAAAAGCTTTCGAATTTACTAATCGTGGAGAATTTGCACATGAAGTATTTGGCGAGCTAAGCAAGTTTGTAGCAAAAGAATGTCCTGATATGATACTTGGAGTTGGTTCGGTGGTTGATGCACCTACGGCTTCGTTGTATATTCAGTTGGGAGCAAACTTTATTGTAGGGCCTCTTTTTAATCCAGATGTAGCTAAGGTTGCCAATAGAAGACTAATCCCATACACACCAGGTTGTGGGTCGGTGTCGGAAGTTGGTTTTGCGCAAGAAATGGGTTGCGACCTTTGCAAGGTATTCCCTGGAGATGTTTTAGGACCTAACTTCGTAAAAGGACTAAAAGCTCCTATGCCTTGGTCTTTGCTTATGGTAACGGGAGGCGTTAAGCCAGAAGAAAGTAATCTTAAATCGTGGTTTGATGCGGGTGTAACTTGCGTAGGAATGGCATCTAATTTATTTCCTAAAGAAGTAATAGCAGCTAAAAACTGGGGTGAGATAACTGAATTGTGCAGTGATGCACTTAGTATAATTAAATCAATAAGAAAGTAACGAAATAACAATACAATGAAAACACAAACTCAGAAAATGACTAACTACAGATGGTGGATATGCGCAATGTTATTTTTCGCAACTGCCATAAATTATCTCGACAGACAAGTTTTGTCGTTAACATTCGAAGAATTTATCAGACCTGAATTTCATTGGAATGATACCCTTTACGGTCAAATTACAGCTTCATTCTCTATAATATATGCAGTGGCAATGTTGTTTGCCGGAAGATTTATCGATTGGATGGGAACCAGAAAAGGATATTTATGGTCGATAGGAGTTTGGTCGGTGGGTGCTTGTATTCATGCATTGTGTGGAGTATTTACTGAGCAATGGGTTGGATTAGATTCAAAACTTGAACTTATAAAGGCAACAGGAGATGTTGCAGTTGTTATTGCTACCGTAAGTACTTATGCTTTTATTGCAGCTCGTGCAATATTAGCAATAGGAGAAGCTGGTAACTTTCCAGCAGCTATAAAAGTTACAGCAGAATATTTCCCTAAAAAAGACCGTGCTTTTGCAACCAGTATATTTAACTCAGGTGCTTCAATAGGAGCTTTGGTTGCCCCATTAACTATCCCTCCGATAGCAAAATTCTTTGGTTGGGAAATGGCATTTATTATAATAGGAGCTTTGGGTTTTGTGTGGATGGCGTTTTGGGTATTTATGTATAAAAAACCAGAAGAAAATCCAAGAGTAAACAAAGCTGAACTTGAATATATTTTATCTGATAAAGATTCAGGTAAAGTGGAAGACCAAATAGTAGAAGAAAAACAAGAAAAGAAAATCTCTTTTATCGACTGTTTCAAATATAAACAAACGTGGTCGTTTGCTTTTGGAAAGTTTATGACTGATGGTGTTTGGTGGTTCTTCTTGTTTTGGACTCCTTCGTATCTGAAAACACAGTTCAATATTAATGCTTCGGAAGGACTTGGTATGGCATTGATATTTACACTGTATGCCATAGTTACTGTTTTGTCGATATATGGCGGAAAACTACCAACTATATTTATAAAACGTAGCGGACAAAATCCTTATGCTGCACGTATGAAAGCAATGCTTATATTTGCATTCTTCCCTCTTGTAGTGTTGTTTGCTCAACCATTAGGAATGCAGTTTGCCGACTTAGGAAAGCATGCAGCTTGGATTCCTGTAATTTTAATATCTATAGGATGTGCAGCTCACCAATCGTGGTCGGCTAACATCTTCTCAACCATAGGCGATATGTTCCCTAAATCATCAATAGCAACTATCACCGGTATCGGAGGTATGGCTGGAGGTTTAGGTTCTATGTTCCTTCAACTTGTAGCTGGAAACTTATTCGATTATGCAGGCGAAACGAATATGACTTTCTTAGGCTTTGAAGGTAAACCAGCAGGGTATTTTGTTATTTTCTGCTTCTGTGCCGTAGCATACCTTATAGGTTGGGTAGTAATGAAAACGTTGGTTCCGAAATATAAACCAATCGTATTATCCTAAATTCAATTTATTTATCTGAAAAAACATGTTTGTTGTTTGTCGTGCCTGTTGCTTATTGTTAATCACTATTTTGTGTTCGTATTATTAATTTAATACAGTGATGACAATAGCGAAAATGCTTCAGGCATAGACTGTGTTGAGGAAGAGGTTGAGGTATTGCTAAGTGATTTAGCGAGCCTCAATGCTCCCTCTTTTTTTTATGAAACACTTTTTATATTTTGTGATTTATAACTAAAGGATTCTTTTCTAAAAACAGTAACTCTGTTTCTTTTGCTTTTTCAATGAATTTTGTATACTCTTCCGATTCGGCATTGAAAGGTTTGTGGTTTAGAGCTTGCTGGATTTTCTCCCATTCTTTTATGGTGCTTTTCGTGTTGGAAGAGAAGTAGCTATCGCCAAACTTATCCCATATATAATTTATGGCTTGAGCGTTTGGGTGAAGCATATCTTCGGAGTAGAAACGATAATCTCTTAAGTCATCAATCATAAACTCGTAAGAAGGGAAATAATATGTTTCGGTATTGCTATTCATTATTTCGTCTAACGCAACAAATAGAGTAGATTTACTTAATTGGTTTTCGTGAGATCCATCTTTCCAATGTCGGATAGGGCTTATGGTGAATATTATTCTTAAGTCGGGGTTAAGAGTGCGTAGTAATGTAATTAGCTCGTTCCACTTACAATGTATTTCATTTACACTTAATCGTTTGTTGGTAAATGTGCGTGCAGGTAATTTATGACAATTAGCAACCATCATACCATCTGTTTTGTAATAAACGCGAGCCGTACCAAAAGTAATAAACAGATATTTGGCTTGTTTTAGAAAATGAAAAGAGTGTTCAATTTTTTGGTTTATATTAAGAAGTACACTTTCTTTATCTACTCCCGAAAACTTTCCGTGATGCGCAAAACTATGAAAAATACCTTGATGCTCGAACAAATCGTTTTCGGTATATTCTCTTTTATTAATAATGTCGGATAATGTAGAGTGTATAGATAAGGGGTTATACATTATTCCGAAAGGATTAACATCAATGTCGAAGCCTGCTCTTAGCAACTTTATTGAAATGTTTTCAACAAAACAAGACCCTATCATAATTGTTTTATCGCCATAAGAGATATTGAAATTTGATTGAGGAGCCGATATTTCTGTTCTGAACTTCATAAGTATAACTGTTAGTTTTCTTGAACAAAGTTACGAGATATAGCTTAAAGTTACTACCTTTGTGCACAATTTTTTGCTTATGACTAAGGCTGCGAACTACAAATTATTATCCGGAATTAACTCTCCACAAGATTTGCGAGAGCTAAAAATAGAACAACTTGAACAGGTAAGTCAGGAATTGCGACAATACATAATAGAGGTATTGGCAGATAATCCAGGGCATTTCGGTTCGAGCTTAGGAAGTGTGGAGTTAACTGTAGCGCTTCACTATGTATTTAATACTCCGTACGATAAGATTGTATGGGACGTTGGGCATCAGGCTTACGGACACAAAGTGCTTACGGGTAGAAGAGAGCAGTTTAAGACTCTTCGTAAATACAAGGGAATAAGTGGTTTTCCTAATCCTAACGAAAGCGAATACGATTCGTTTATTGCAGGGCACGCCTCAAACTCTATATCTGCAGCTTTGGGTATGGCGGTAGCATCTAAGCTGAAAAAAGAAAACAGAAAGGTTGTTGCGGTTATTGGAGATGGCTCGATGACTGGAGGTTTGGCTTTTGAAGGATTAAATAATGTTTCGTCAGACCCTAACGACCTGATAATTATATTGAATGATAATAATATGGCTATCGATCGTCCAGTTGGAGGTGTAAGCCAGCATTTAGTAAATATAACAACTTCTCAAACGTATAATAAAATACGATTTAAGATATATAACTTATTTAAGCGTTGCGGTTTAATAAAAGAAGAAGGAAAGGGTTTTATTCTTCGTTTTAATAATAGCTTAAAGGCATTGCTTACAAAACAACATAATGTATTTGAAGGCTTCAATATAAGATATTTAGGTCCGATAGATGGACACGATGTAGAAGGGCTTATAAGAGTTTTAAATGACATAAAAGAAATGAAAGGCCCTAAGTTATTACACATAATGACTAAGAAGGGCAAAGGATTTCAACCTGCCGAAGAAGATGCTACTGTATGGCACGCTCCAGGTAAGTTTAATAAAGATACAGGTGAAAGAATAATACACAAAAAAGAAGGCGAGCCGCAACTTTATCAAGATATATTCGGACATACTCTTGTTGAGTTGGCAAAACAGAATGAGAATATTGTAGGGATTACTCCTGCTATGCCTACCGGCTGTTCGTTAAGCTTTTTAATGAAAGAAATGCCAGAAAGAACTTTCGATGTTGGCATAGCTGAAGGGCACGCAGTTACTTTTTCTGCTGGTTTAGCAAAAGAAGGTATGTTGCCTTTCTGTAACATATACTCGTCGTTTGCCCAACGAGCTTTCGACAATATAATACACGATGCAGCTCTTCAAAATTTAAATATGGTGTTATGTCTTGATAGGGCAGGATTAGTAGGAGAAGACGGTGCTACACATCACGGAGCTTTAGACCTTGCATACCTTAACTGCATACCAAATGTAACAATAGCATCTCCGTATAACGAATTAGATTTACGTAATCTTATGTACACGGCTACTCAGCCCAATAAAGGAGTGTTTGTTATACGTTATCCACGAGGAAAGGGCGAGCTTAAAGATTGGCAAAGGCCTTTAGAAATACTTCCTGTTGGTAAGGGGCGTAAACTTAAAGACGGTAAGAATGTTGTAGTTATAAGTATAGGTCCTATAGGGAATATTGCGGCTAAAGCTATCGAAATGGCAAAAGAAGAAGGCGTAGATGCAGCTCATTACGATATTATTTACCTAAAGCCTATTGATGAAGATTTGTTGCACGAAGTGGGTAAGAATTATCAGCAAATCATAACTGTTGAAAACGGAACAATAACTGGAGGCTTAGGCTCTGTTGTTGCAGATTTTATGATGAAGTATGGATATACTCCTACCATTAATAAAATAGGTATACCTGATAGTTTTATTACTCATGGAACAATTCCGGAACTATACGAACTTTGTGGAATGGATGCCAAAAGTATTAAAAAGGTTATTACCGATATAGCATAAATTATGAAGATTATAATTGCCGGGGCAGGGGAAGTTGGAACTCACCTTGCTAAGTTGTTGTCGAAAGAAAATCAAGATATTGTTTTGCTCGACCAAAGCGATGAAAAACTTAATTTTCCGAGTAGTTATGAAATACTTACTATTCAAGGTAATCCTACTTCTATACACGACCTTAAAGCTGCTGGAATAGAAGATGCGGCTATGTTTATTGCTGTTACTCCCGAAGAATCAACTAATATGACTGCCTGTATGCTTGCTAACCACCTTAAGGCAGAAAAAACAGTGGCTCGAGTCGATAATGAAGAATATCTATTAACGGAAAACAAAGAATTGTTTGCTAATCTTGGCGTAGATTCTCTTATCTGCCCGGAAACATTAGCGGCAAGAGAAATAATAAGTGCTCTTAATCAGCCTTGGACTCGCCAATGGTGGGATATATCAGGCGGTAAATTAATTCTTCTTGGGGCAAAGATAAGAGATAATGCTCCATTGGTAAATAAATATCTTTACGAATTAGGAGATGAAGACCGTATTTACCATATTGTTGCAATAAATAGAAATCACGATACTATAATACCAAGCGGTTCAGACCAGATACTACCTGGCGATTTAGTTTATTTTATGTCGACTCCCGAACATATAGATACTGTTAAGTCTTTAGCTGGCAAGCAAGATTTTGATATACAAAGAGTATTAATTATGGGGGGAAGTTTGATAGCTCTTCGTGTTTGCGAAAGAATGCCGAAAAATATTAAGGTTAAACTAATAGAAATAGATAAAGCAAAAAGCTACAAGATAGCAGAGAAAGTAGGTAGTAACGTTTTAGTCGTAAATGGAGACGGACGTAATACAGACTTGCTTATAGAAGAAAATATAAAAAGTACCGATGCTTTTATCGCTCTTACGGATAGTTCTGAAGCTAATATATTAGCCTGCGTGGCAGCAAAGAACTTCGGGGTACGTAAAACTATTGCCGAAATAGAAAACTTAGACTATATACGAATGGCTGAAAAGCTCGACATAGGTTCTATTATTAATAAAAAACTAATAGCTTCGAGTCATATATACCAGTTGTTGCTCAAAGCTGATGTGTCTACAGTTAAATGTTTGGCTTTTGCTAATGCTGAAGTAGCAGAGCTTGTTGCTCGCGAAGGTTCTAAAATAACCCGAAAAGCAGTTAAAGATTTACGACTCCCTAAAGATATGACACTCGGAGGACTTATAAGAGAAAATAAAGCAGAAATAATTACGGGAGAAACAAAAATACAACCAGGCGATTATGTGGTTGCTTTCTGTACAAATACTTCTATGAGAAAGTTAGAAGAATATTTTAACTGATAAAGATTATGTCTAAATCAAGTTTTAATCATAAGTTTATAGCTAAGGTAATTGGTTTTATCTTAATACTCGAATCGTTGTTTATGTTTGTTACAGCGGCAGTAAGCAAGGCTTTTGAGGGAAGTGATATGAAAGCGTTCCTAATCTCAGGAGTGATAACTCTGTTTTGTGGAGTTGTGATAGTAGCTCCCACTGGAATTAAAAATCGAACAAAGATAATAGGTAAGCGAGAGAGTTATCTTAGCGTAGCATTTAGTTGGCTTTTGTTTGCAGTATTCGGAGCTTTACCCTTTGTTATTAGTGGTAGCATACCTAATTATACCGACGCTTTCTTCGAGGCAATGTCGGGAATAACTACTACAGGAGGCAGTGTTTTAACTAATATCGACTCTATGCCTCACGGGATTCTCTTTTGGAGAAGTTTGTTACAGTGGCTTGGAGGTATGGGGATAATAGTATTCTCTTTAGCCCTTTTGCCGCTATTGGGAGGAGAGGCTGCTCAGTTGTTCGATGCCGAAGCTTCGGGACTTACACACGATAAGTTTCGCCCGCGGGTAACACAAATGGCGAAGCGACTTTGGGGTATATACGTGGCATTTACTATTATAACTGTTTTGTTGCTTTGGTTAGGTCCGATGAATACTTTCGATGCTATATGTCATGGCTTTACTGCAATATCAACCGGAGGATTCTCTACTAAACAAGAAAGTATAGCATTCTGGAACTCTTCATATGTCGAGATAGTTTTAATAGTAGCTATGCTTGTAGGAGCAATAAACTTTCCATTACTTTATTTCTTATTTCAAGGCAAGATAAAGAAGTTTGCTAAAGACGAAGAACTGCGTTGGTTCATATCTATAGTTTTGGTGGTTACGCTTATAGTAAGCATCTGTCTGATTATAGATAATCGTTACGGATATTTCGAGTCGATACGTTATGCGGCTTTTCAGGTAATAGCAACCATAACAACAACAGGATATTCTACTGCCGATTTCTCTTCTTGGGGTTCGTTTCATCTTATAGTATTTACCTTTTTAATGGTAGTTTGTGGCTGTGCAGGCTCTACCAGTGGAGGACTTAAAACTGTACGTGCAGTAGTGTTAGCAAAAAATACTCTTAGCGAATTTGAACGTTTAATACACCCACGAGCTATTATTCCTGTAAGATTAAACGACAATGCTATCTCGTTTGGAGTAGTTCAACGCTTGTTAGCATTTGCCTTCCTATATATTTGTATAATATTTGTCAGTTGGGGAGTGTTAACTTTATCGGGAATCTCTTTTGTAGATTCTTTTGGGGCTTCTGTTTCTGCAATCGGAAATGTTGGTCCTGGCTTTGGAGTTTTAGGTCCTGCGGGTTCTTATGCCGATATTCCCACCTTTACAAAATGGTATCTGTCGTTTCTTATGATAGTAGGCAGATTAGAAATATTTACTATCCTTATCTTGTTTACTCCAAAGTTCTGGAAAGAATAAAAAAGTTAAAAACTAAAAACTAAAAGATAAAAGTTGGCGCGAAGCGTATTAGAGTCGCTTCGCGCCAACTTTTAGTTTTTAACTTTTAGTTTTTAACTTGTGCGAAGCACATAACTCTTAGTTCTTAGTTCCCCAAAGGCTGAAAGCCTTTGGGGTTTCATACTTAGAAATAATTTGTTTCACAATTTTAAACGACTCGTTTCTCACATTGACATAATTCGTTTTACGGTTTGAAATAACTTGTTTCATATAGGTGAAACACTTTGTTTCATACTGTAGAAACAACCTGTTTCACACTGATGAAACAAAATAGGCTCTGTGTGTTAACGTTTTTAGTTGGCTGTTATTGGCGTTCTGATACTACCCTTTGAGTATTGATAGCTCGAATGGGACTATGTAAACGGATTTATTGAAGTTATTTAACAGTTTAGAATGAAAGTTTTAACACTTTTGACGTATAATTGCCTATGGAAAGAGAAATCAAAGGATAAGGTTGATTTTATATTAAAATAAAAATGTAACGGCAAAGTAAATAAGAAAAGTCAACAACTCAACAATTAAGAGCTTTAAAAATACTTAAATCCTGAAATTTGAAGTTTGCTTTTAAATACAGCTCACGAAAATAGAGCCTTATATAAATTCTTCTTATCTTTGCATCGTCTCAATCAATGGGACATACATAATTAGGAAGCGTTTAGCTTATTCTTCATTGATGAATCTGGACAATTTATCTACACCGAAGAATAAATGATAAGATGCTCTCCTTTGGTTTGTATATACATGTTTCAAAACATTATACGACCAAAGGCGTGAGCTGTTTTCATTTTTCGGTGCAGGGTCGTCCAGAACCTATCAATGGAATTTGTTAACAGTCTTGCGCCTTCCTCATTTATAAAATTCTTCTTCGAGACTGGGAAGAAACAAAAATCAAATTATTATTATGGCAGTAACTTATCTTGTGACTTCAAAAATTAATGCAGGTCATGTGAAGCAAGGAATGAGTGTTCTAATTGAAATGCCTTCTCGGAAAGAACCGGGTGCAAATGAAATTACTAAAGCTTTCAAAGAACAAAAAGGGATTAGTGGCACGACGGCAACGCATAATCCTAAAAACTTCACTATTACGGAAGTAAAATAGTAATTCAATCTGAACTGTGTCGATTTTTGATATTAAGAATTAAACTTTGACACAGTTCATTGAATTAAAATAAGAAAAAGCCATGAGTGGATTTTCTCAAAAAACAATTGAAGGACTAAACTATTACGTTTATGTATTAGTAGACCCTCGAGATAATAAAATATTCTATGTTGGTAAAGGAATTGGTAATCGTGTTTTCGCACACGTTTACTGTTCTTTAGATGAAACTTTAGAGAGTGACAAATTAAATATCATTCGAGAAATTACACAAGAGGGATATTCTGTAAAGCATTTCATTGTGCGACATGGCTTAAATGAAAGTGAAGCCTTTTTAGTTGAATCTGTTTTGATTGATTTCTTGAGTTATTCTGATTTCTTCTCAATTCGTAGTATTTCAAATATACAAGCAGGTCATCAACAGTGGTTCAAAGGAATTAAAACCGTTGAAGAATTAGAAATATTATATGCTTGTAAACCTCTCAATGTTGAAGATGTACAACATAATTTGATAACCATCAACATAAATAAAACGTATAAACTTAAAAGTGATTATCACCCTAATATTTATGAAGCAACTAGGAAAAGTTGGAAAATCAATGAAAAACGATTACAACAAATAGAATATGTGCTTAGTGAATATAGAGGAATAGTAAGAGCTATATTCAAACCTGAAAAGTGGATAAAAGAAGGAGACCGCTGGATGTTTGAAGGTGTGGAAGTTACAGATAAAGAAATTATCGATTTATACTTAAACAAATCTCTTCCAGAGAAAAAGAAAGGAGAAGCTAATCCGATTAAATACTTTACAAAATACGAATAAGATATGGGCTGTATAACTTTGTTTTTATTACTATGCAATATAGCAGTAATTGTAGGAATTGATGTTTTGTTGTGGACGCATTCTGCCACTATGGGATTAATAGGTTTGGGTGGACTTGGAGCATTCCTTATTGGTTATGCTCTTAGTGTAGAGATAAGTATTGCACCTCGTGATTTTTGGTGGAATTCTGAATTTGGTATTTTTATAAAGAAATTGACATTTGCAAACTCTGCAGCTTTATTCGTATTGGGGATTTCAATTTTTATTGCCTACTCTTGTGATAATGAATCTGTAATAGAATTTATTAATTGGATTTACAATTAGTCTTTAGGACTAAAATTAAAAGCTAAAAGTTAGCGCGAAATATTGTCTATGGCTGTTGAAATATACAGCTGCTTTGCGCCAACTTTTAGCTTTTATCTTTTAGTTTTTATCTTTTAACTTGTGCGAAGCACATAATTATCTATGATCTTTTAGCACTTTCTGTAATTCTTGTCGTGCGAAATATATTCTACTCTTAACAGTACCTAAAGGAAGGTCTAAATTCTCTGCAATTTCGTTATATTTATAACCTGCAATAAACATAGAGAAAGGATTTCTTAAATCGTTATTCAAGTTATTGATAGCTTTATTAATCTCTTTAACGGTGTAGGCTCCATCTGGGGTTTCAAACCCTGAATCTTGAGGAAGATTTAGGTGATATAAATCTTCGGTTTGATCTATCACTGTTTGACTTCTCACCACCTTGCGATAATTATTAATAAAGATATTTCGCATAATAGTTAATACCCAGCCTTTGAAATTTACATTGTCGACAAACTTATCCTGATTGTTCAATGCTTTCAAAGTTGTGTCTTGTACTAAATCGTTAGCATCTTCTCTGTTACCTGTTAGCATCATAGCGAAGTTAAACATATTGCTTTGTAATGCTAAAATCTGATTTTGAAATTGAATTGCACTCATGATATTTTGTTTTTATATTTAATATTTCCTTTTGTTTACACAAATGTAAGCCCCTTTTTATAGCCCCAAAAACTTATCAGGAAAGAAATAGAGGGTGTAATTAAATCTTAATTGTGTTGTAATTCGCTTAATATGCTTGTAACAAAAATGTCAATTTGAGAATAACAAAAAGGTGTTATATTGATAGTTGTAGATTGCAGATGCTATTATTGATATTTATTAACCTTGTTGTTTAGGCTTTTTGTTTTATCTTTGTGTCTTTGAAATAAAAATAATTGAAGAAAAACTCAGGACTATCGTTTTGGAAAAAGATAAAGTTTAAGTATAAACTATCTTTTTTGAATGAAAATACACTCGAAGAGGTATTCTCGTTTAGGTTGTCTGTGTTGTCAACTACATTAACGGTGTTTGCTTTTGTGATATTATTAATAAGTTTAACTTCGATAGTAATTATAAATACACCTATCCGTAACTACTTGCCGGGATACTTAGATTCGGAGATTCGACAAAGTATGATGGAAAATGCTCTTAAAACAGATTCGTTGGAGCAGAAGTTGGATATGCAAACACGATACTTACAAAATGTTATGTCGATATTTCGAGGTGACTCTATTGCCGATGTAACACACGAACTTAATACGGATACTGTGAACGTAGATTTAGAAAGTCTTGATAAATCTGACGAGCTAACCGATTTTATAAAACGCTTTGAAGAAGAAGAAAAGTATAATCTTAATTCTCTAACTTCACCTACCGCATTACCCGAAAATCTTATTTTTTACAGACCGGTAAGAGGTGTAATATCAAGTCATTTTGATGTTAAAGAGAAACATTATGGTGTAGATATTGCAGCAGCTCCACGAGAAAGTATTTTGGCAACAATGAACGGTACGGTTATCTTTGCCGGTTTCGATGCTAATGCAGGGTATGTTATACATCTTCAGCACCCTAATGGAATAATGTCGGTATATAAACATAATGCTATATTATTAAAGAAACAAGGCGACGAGGTTATATCGGGCGAAGCTATTGCAATAGTAGGCAATACAGGTAGTTTGTCGAGTGGCAATCATCTGCATTTCGAATTGTGGTATAAAGGAAAGCCTGTCGATCCTGAAGAATTTATTGTATTCTAAAATTATGAACAAAAGACAAATAGCAATACTTGGGTCAACGGGTTCTATAGGAACTCAGGCTTTAGATATTATTCGTCAACACCCTGATAAGTTTGAAGTGTATGCTCTTACCGCAAATAATCAGGTAGACTTACTTATAAAACAGGCGCGCGAGTTTATGCCTGATACGGTTGTTATTGCAAACGAAGAGAAGTACGAACAGTTAAGGGATAGTCTTAAAGATTTACCAATAAAAGTGTGGGCAGGCTCAGATGCTATTGCCGATGTGGTAGAGGCTCAACCTATTGATATTGTGCTTACTGCTATGGTTGGTTATTCTGGTTTGAAGCCTACAATACACGCCATTAAAGCAGGTAAGGCTATCGCATTAGCAAATAAAGAAACCTTAGTAATAGCTGGCGAGATAATAATAAACTTAGCGGCTAAACATAAAACTCCTATATTGCCAGTTGATTCCGAACATTCGGCTATCTTTCAGTGTTTGGCAGGAGAACAAAATAATAAAATAGACAAGATATTACTTACAGCTTCGGGTGGTCCTTTCAGAAACTTTTCTTTAGAACAACTAAAGACAGTAACTAAGAAAGAAGCCTTAAAGCACCCCAACTGGAATATGGGGGCGAAAGTAACTATCGACTCGGCAAGCCTTATGAATAAAGGATTCGAGATGATAGAGGCTAAGTGGTTGTTTGGTGTAACTCCCGAACAAATTAAAGTGTTGGTACACCCTCAATCTATTATTCATTCAATGGTTCAGTTCGAAGATATGTCGATAAAAGCACAATTAGGTTTGCCTGATATGCGTTTGCCGATACAATATGCTTTGGGCTATCCCAACAGAATGAAGTCGGACTTCAAAGAAACAGATTTTAATATCTTTAATACTTTAACTTTTGAAGAACCCGATACCTCAAAATTCAGAAACTTAACGTTTGCTTTTGAAGCCATTAAGCAAGGTGGTAATATGCCTTGTATATTAAATGCAGCAAATGAAATAGTTGTAGCGGCTTTCTTGAACGAACAAATAGGTTTCCTTGAAATGAGTGATGTAATAGAAAAGACAATGCAAACAGTAGAATTTATAAAAACACCTTCATACGAAGATTTAGTACAAACAGATAAAATAGCGAGAGCAAAAGCAATAGAAATATGGAAACAATCTTAATAAAAGCATTTCAATTAATTTTAAGTTTATCAATCTTGGTTATCGTCCACGAGTTAGGACATTTTTTGTTTGCCAAGTTGTTCAAAGTAAGAGTAGAGAAGTTCTATCTTTTCTTCAATCCTTGGTTTACTCTATTTAAGTTTAAACCTAAAGGAAGTGAAACAGAGTATGGTATAGGCTGGCTACCTTTAGGCGGTTACGTTAAAATATCAGGAATGATAGACGAAAGTATGGATAAAGAAGCTATGGCTGAACCTCCAAAGCCTTGGGAGTTTAGAACTAAGCCAGCTTGGCAACGTTTACTTATTATGGTAGGTGGTGTGTTGATGAATTTTATTTTAGCATTCGTTATATATGCAATGATAGTTTTTACTTGGGGAGAAGAACACCTTCCTTTGCGTAATGTAACAATGGGACTTTCATATAATCAGGCAACTCTTGATGTTGGGTTTCAAAACGGAGATATTCCTGTTAGTGCTGATGGAAAACAATTAGAAGAATTAAATATGGATGTTCTTTACTCTGTATTTGAAGCTAAAGAAGTTGAAGTTTTGCGTAACGGTGAAATTGTAAAAATAACTTTACCCGAAGGTTTTAAGAAAGTATTATTAGATAAAGAACCTAACTTTGTGCTTCGCTATCCATTTGTTATCGATCAGGTGTTGAATGGTTCGCCGGCTCAAGATGCGGGATTAAAAGAAGGAGATGATATTGTAGGTGTTTATGGCGAGGATATGGTTGCTGATCAGCTTCGAGCTACATTTGCCGATAACAAAGAAACGGAAATTACTATAAACGTAAAAAGGGGAGGAGAAACAATAGAGCTGAACATTACTCCTGATGAGTCTGGTAAGATAGGCGTAATGCCTCGTCATCCTTATAGTATATACGAAACAGTAAAAACTAAATATAACTTCTTTGCATCATTTCCTGCAGGTATACGTATTGGTATTCAACAAATAAAAGATTACTTAGGGCAATTCAAATATATATTTACAAAAGAAGGAGCTCAAAGTTTAGGCGGTTTTGGTGCAATAGGTAACTTATTCCCAGAGAAATGGAACTGGGGATTGTTTTGGGAACGAACAGCTTTCCTTTCAATAATATTAGGAGTTATGAACTTACTACCTATCCCAGCTTTAGATGGCGGACACGTTATGTTTTTACTTTATGAAGTAATTTCGGGACGTAAACCTAACGATAAGTTTATGGAATATGCGCAAATGGTAGGAATGTTTTTGTTGTTTGCGTTGCTTATATATGCTAATGGTATGGATATAGTCAGGGCTTTCTTTAAATAACTTATAAATAAAAAGGTAAAAGATGAAGGATAACGTACAATTAAAAGAGTTTGCGTTTACAATAAACGAAGGTTTTTCTGAGTTTGTCTCAAAGTTTGGTTTGTCTGAAAGTGCTACATCGGTTGTTAGTATGATGATATTACTTTTCTTAGCCGTATTAATCATATACATAGTGTTTACTATTACGGAGAGAATAATTCATTTAATATCTCGCAATATATCAAAGTTTGATAGTCTTAAGTTCTTCAAATTCTTAAATAAGAATAAGTTCCCTATGCTATCAGGACTTTTGATTCCTTATATCTTTATGAAGATATTCATACCTATTGTTTTTTATAATTATTCAGTGTTAACAAATCTAAGTTATATTTTTGTTGAGGTATGGCTTATATTTGTAATTATTAATATAATTGTATCCATTGTGCGTTCGGCTTGTGATGTGTTGGCTCTTCGACCAGCTTTTAGAGATAAACCTATGACAAGCTACATACAAGTTCTTCAAATTATACTATATATATTAGGAATAGTGCTTGCATTCTCTGTTATTACAGATAAGTCGCCAATGGTATTCTTTACAGCTATGGGTGCGGCGTCGGCTATTATGTTATTAATCTTTCAAGATTCTATTAAAGGATTTGTAGCAAGTATACAAGTAACTACTAACGATATGGTAAGGCTGGGCGATTGGGTTACCGTTTCAAAATATGGTGCCGATGGAGATGTTACTGAAATAAATCTTACGACCGTTAAGGTTCAGAATTTCGATAAAACCATTACTACTTTGCCAACGTATGCCTTAATATCAGACTCTTTCCAAAACTGGAGAGGAATGAAAGATGCCGAAGGGCGAAGAATAAAAAGGTCTTTAAGCATAAAGCAATCAAGCATACGGTTTATTGCAGATGATGAACTTGCAAGATTTAAGAAGATACAAGGAATATCTAAATATATAGATGAAAAGCAAGCAGAGATAAAAGCTCATAACGAAGCAATAGGAGCTGATAGAAGTTTGCCAGTAAATGGACGTAATCTAACTAATGCAGGCTTGTTCCGTCAGTATGCGCAATGGTATTTGAAAACTCACCCAGGTACTAAAGATGAATATACAATGATGGTTCGTCATCTCGCTCCAACAGAAACAGGTATACCTTTTGAAGTTTATGCTTTTACAAATACAACTAACTGGATACAATACGAAGCCATAATGTCGGATATTTTCGATCATCTTATCGCGACAGTTAAATACTTTGATTTAGAAATCTTCGAGTTAGAGGCAGGAGGCGATAAAAAGAATATAGAAATACGTAATTAGTTATTATAAATCCTTGTTTCTTTTTGTTGAGAAATAGAGAACCCATTAATAAGGATAGGGTTTTTAGTAGTGTCAGGTAAGGAAATGTTTCCGTAAATAGAGACAACTCTTTCTCTTCCTGCGCTACGAACAAGGTTAAACCAACCGTTGCTTTTGATTGTGTCGGTGTAAACAAAGGTAGTGTCAGCACATTCTATGTTTAAAGAGAGTATAGGATATGCAGGTTCTTTCACTCCGATAGATAAAAAGTCTATAAAATACCGTTTGCTTTTGTTTAGCTGCGTTCTATCATCAACCATAAAAGAAAGAGAGTCGCCTTGCAATGCAGAGCCAAGTATGTAGTGTTGCGTTAAATGCAAAAAGGTTGTATCAACTCTTTTGCTATTAGCTTTTATTTGTTCGTGTAATTGAGTCGCTTCTGCAATGTCTAAAGCATACCTTTCGGTAAGTTTATCATTAATCTTCAAAAAAACATCTAAGTTGGCATTGTACCAAACCAGAGAAGAATCGAATTCAGCTTCAGTGGTGTTGTGTTTGTTGAATATCGATTGCAGAAACTCAACCTTAAGAAGAGTGTCGGCTGTAAAGATAGAATGGTTACTTTTAATGGTAGACTCGGCAATATAAATATCGTATAATATATCTTCCATTTGCTGTTCCGATAAAACATCAAACGGGCGACTGTTGCAGGCAGATACTATGCACGCAACAATAAGTAGTAATATTATGTGTATATTAGTTTTCAATTTCTTGAATTTCTTTCTTTTCAAAACTTTTAGTAAAGTCTTTCCAATAAAAAAGAAGTAGAGTTACCATTCCTACACTGATGCAAGCGTCGGCAAAATTAAATATGTAGCGGAAAAACTCAAACTGACTTCCTCCTATAAAAGGAATCCAATCTGGCCAAGTAAATTCAAATAGTGGGAAATAAAACATATCAACAACTTTACCGTGCATTAAAGTTCCGTAACCTCCGTCGGCTGGGAATAAAGTAGCAACAGTAAAAGGAGTGCTCTCACTAAAGATAACCCCATAGAATACACTATCAATGATATTGCCAACAGCTCCTGCGAAGATTAAAGATACACAAAGAATATATCCAAGTCGAAATCCTTTTTTGATTAAAGTCCACAGATAATAGATGATGGCGAAAGATGCTATTATTCTAAAAATAGATAGAAATAGTTTTCCACCTATTTCTATTCCCATAGCCATACCAGGGTTTTCTACAAAACGAATCAAGAACCAATCGGCGATGTGTATGTCTTCATACAATGCCATATTGGTTTTGACATATATTTTGATAGCTTGATCTATTACGAGCAGTAGCAGAATAACTGCTACTGCCCATAATCCTTTTGATAATTTCATCTGCCTTGCGCTTGTTTTGCTTCTATACTTAAAGTTGCGTGAGGCACAGCGCGAAGTCTTTCCTTAGGGATAAGCTTACCTGTTTCTCTACATATACCATAAGTCTTATTTTCAATGCGTATTAAGGCAGCTTGTAGATTCTGAATAAACTTCATCTGACGTTGAGCTAAACGTCCAGCCTCTTCCTTTGAAAGAGTAGATGCGCCTTCCTCTAATACTTTGAAAGTAGGAGACGTGTCGGTAACATCATTGCCATCGGCATTCATCATAGTCTCTTTGTGAAGTTCATAATCTGTTTTTGCTTTCTCAAGTTTTTCGTTAATTATAGCACGAAACTCTTCTAATTCAGCATCTGAGTATCTTGTCTTTTCGTTCATGGCTATATAATTTAAATTAATAAGTTCAAATATAGGTGTTTTATTTTAATAAACAAACTAAACTCTTACAACATTTACTAACAAACGTAAGTCATCTAATTCGAGTTCTATACCATCGGTAATATTTCCTATCTCTACACTGTTTGCAAGAACCTGATTAGCAATATATTGTTTGTATTCTTCTACTGCTTCATCGGTTAAAGAATTACTTTGAATAGTTACGTTTATCTTATCAACAATTTCGTAACCGTTAGACTTACGTATGTTCTGAATACGATTAACTAATTCGCGAGCTATTCCTTCTTTCTTCAACTCTTCGGTAATAGTAACATCTAAAGCTACTGTTAAGTTTCCTTCATTAGCTACTAACCAGCCTGGAATATCTTCTGAAATAATTTCAACGTCGTCTAAAGTTATTTCTGCCGATTGATCTGCAATCTGTATAATAAACTTACCGTCTTTTTCGAACTGAATAATGTTTTCTTGCGACATACTTGCTATGCCTGCTGCAAGATCTTTCATTATCTTTCCGTAACGGGGACCTAACTTCTTGAAGTCTGGTTTTATCTTCTTTACTAAGATTCCTGCTGCGTTATCAACATATTTAATCTCTTTTACATTTACTTCGTTAAGTATAAGAGATTGAATAGCCTCTATTGCATTTTTTTGATTATCGTCTAATACTGGAACCATAATAGAAGAAAGAGGTTGGCGAACTTTTATGTTCACTTTTCTTCTTAAAGCCAATACCATAGACGATATTCTTTGAGCAATTTCCATTCTTTCTTCCAACGCTTTGTCGATTAAAGCTTCATTAGAGACAGGGAAATCAGATAAATGTATCGATTCTACAGTTTCTCTGCCTGTAACCTTAATAAGATCTGTAAATAATTGGTCTGAGTAGAAAGGAGATATTGGCGACATTAACTTAGCTATAGTTTCCAAACAGGTATAAAGCGTTTGATAAGCCGATAGTTTATCTTCATTCATTTCGCCTCCCCAGAAACGTTTACGGTTTAGACGAACGTACCAGTTACTTAAGTTGTCATTTACAAAATCATTTATTGCACGTCCAGCCTTTGTTGGTTCGTAAGCTTCTAAGTATCCGTCTACTTCTTTTATCAATGAGTTCAACAAAGAAATTATCCAACGGTCAATCTCTGGTCTTTCGGCAAACGGTATGTCTGCTTCTTTATATTCAAAGTTATCTACATTAGCGTATAGTGCAAAGAACGAATAAGTGTTGTATAATGTTCCGAAGAATTTGCGACGAACTTCTTCCACTCCTTCTGGGTCGAACTTTAAGTTATCCCAAGGAGATGCGTTAGTAATCATATACCAACGTAGAGGATCTGAGCCGAATTTAGATATTGCGTCGAAAGGATCAACACCGTTACCTAAACGTTTCGACATTTTGTTTCCGTTTTTGTCTAATACTAATCCGTTAGATATAACAGTTTTGAAAGAAATATTGTCGAATATCATTGTTGCTATGGCGTGAAGAGTAAAGAACCAACCACGAGTTTGGTCTACACCTTCTGCTATAAAGTCGGCAGGGAACACGTCTCCAGAGTCGAAAGTTTCCTTATTTTCGAAAGGATAATGTATTTGTGCGTATGGCATAGCACCCGAATCGAACCAGACATCTATTAAGTCTGTTTCCCTCTTCATTGGTTTGTCAGAGTCAGACACAAGAATTATTCTATCAACGTAAGGACGGTGAAGATCTAATCCGTTTTCAACAGAGTAATTCTCAGCAGAATAATCTCCGGGAGTTACGTTCTTGAAAGGATTCTCGGTCATAACACCCGCTGCAACAGCTTTATTTATTTCTTCTATTAATTCGGCAACCGAACCAATACATTTTTCTTCAGTTCCATCTTCGGTTCTCCAGATAGGAAGAGGAGTACCCCAGTAACGAGAACGAGATAAGTTCCAGTCTTGAAGGTTTTCCAACCATTTACCAAAACGTCCCGAGCCTGTAGATTGAGGTTTCCAGTTGATAGTATTGTTTAGTTCTATCATTCTCTCCTTAACTGCAGTAGTGCGGATAAACCAACTATCTAAAGGATAGTAAAGAACGGGCTTATCGGTTCTCCAACAATGAGGATAGTTGTGAGTATGTTTCTCTATTTTGAATGCTCTGTTTTGTTGTTTCAGCATAACACAAATGTCGATGTCTAATGTAGCATCAGCATCAGTAAGTTTACTGTCGAAAGCATTCTTAACAAATCGTCCAGCAAACTCAGAATATAGTGCAACATTTACCGACTCTTCTATAAACTTATCGTCTAAATCTTCTAAGTTGAAAAATTTACCAGTCTGGTCTACCATAGGTCTTGTGTTTCCCTCTTTGTCTACCATCATTAAAGGAGGAATACCGCTTGCTTTAGCAACTCTATCATCGTCAGCACCAAAGGTAGGAGCAATGTGAACGATACCAGTTCCGTCTTCGGTAGTAACATAATCGCCTGTAATAACACGGAATGCGCCATTGCCAGGATTAACCCAAGGGATTAATTGTTCGTATTCAAGACCTGCAAGTTCTGTTCCTTTCCAAGAAGCTACAATTTTATAAGGAATAAGTTTGTCTCCTTCTTTATAATCATCAAGAGCTATGTCGGCAGCTTTTTCGTTAAACAACGAAGAAACTAAGTTCTTAGCCACAACAACAGTAATAGGTTGAGAAGTGTAAGGATTGTATGTTTGAACAGCAACATATTCTATATTAGGACCAACAGCAAGAGCCGTATTAGAAGGTAAAGTCCAAGGAGTTGTAGTCCAAGCGAGGAAGAAAGCTTCTCCGAATTGCGACATCTCGGTTAGAGGATTTACCATCTTGAACTGAGCCACACAGGTAGTGTCTTTTACATCGCGATAACAACCAGGTTGATTAAGTTCGTGAGTACTTAAACCTGTTCCAGCTGCGGGCGAGTAAGGTTGAATTGTGTAACCTTTGTATAATAACCCTTTGTTGTATAATTCTTTAAGTAACCACCATAGAGTTTCTATGTAGCGATTGTCGTAAGTAATGTAAGGGTCGTCCATATCTACCCAATAACCCATTTTATTGGTAAGGTCTTCCCATTCTTTAGTGTACTTCATTACGTCTTTACGACAGGCTGCATTATACTCTTCAACAGTAATCTTTTTACCAATATCTTCTTTAGTTATACCTAAAGCCTTTTCAACTCCAAGCTCTACTGGTAAACCGTGAGTGTCCCAGCCTGCTTTACGCTGAACTTGAAAGCCTTTCATTGTTTTGTAACGACAGAAAATGTCTTTAATGCTTCGAGCTATAACGTGGTGAATCCCTGGCATTCCGTTAGCGGAAGGGGGACCTTCATAAAACACAAACGAAGGAGCATCTTCTCTTATTTTCAGACTCTTTCTGAAAACGTCTCCTTCTTCCCATCGTTTCAATATCTCCTGATTGACTTTCGATAAGTCAAGCTTGTTATATTCTGCGAATTTATTGCTCATAAACACTAAAATTTACTACGTTTCAAAAAATAAGGCACAAAGATAATGAAATTAATTAAGAATGAGTAATTAATTACTATTAGCCAACAAAGTTTTCACCTATAAGATAAGTGAATGAATGTTAACCAACACTTGACAAACGCCTTTTAATTTTGTATCTTTGCGTAAGCAAAATGGATAATGCCGCTAAGAGATAGTTCTTAGCGGCATTTTTTTTGTGTATTTAAGAATAAACACACTGAGTTTTAGGTGGAAATACACCGAGTTTAAAGGTAGAACACAGTGAGTTCCGATATGAAAGACACTGACATTTTTTTGAAACTCACTGTGTTTTTGCAAAAACTCTTTATCTGTCTGAAAACACACATTTTGAGTGAGAAATCAAACGGTTAAAGATAGTGAAGTAGAGTTAAATTTTTAATGAATTGCTTATTTTTATTCTTAATACTATTGTTGACTTCTATGGAATACTTATGAAATAGATACTGTAAAAGACTAATTTTTAGAAAAGAAAAAGTAACTTTGCCAATTAGTAAATATAACTAATAAATGGATACGCAAAAAGAAACAAGACAGTTTCAGTATGAAATACAAAGCTATCAGGAGGAGTGCGTTGCAAATATTATTGCTCTTTTTGAAAGCCTTCGTCAAAATTTGAATTTTAAAGAGGTGTTTACTGCTCACCATCAAAAGAATAAATACAACTTTCCAGTTCAAGATACCAAAAATATAGATATAATGATGGAAACGGGAACGGGTAAAACGTTCACGTTTATAAAAACTATTTTTGAGCTAAGTAAATATTTTGGTTATAATAAGTTTATTATTCTAATTCCTACTGTTCCGATTCGAGAGGGAACAAAAACAAACTTAGAGGATACAAAGGAGTACTTTAAAAGCTTTTATGCTAATGAGAAAGAAAAAGAAATCGAAACATTTGTTTACGAGGGAGGAAATATTTCTGCTGTTAGACAATTTATAGCTACATCGCATTTGTCGGTATTGGTGATGACCCCCAGCTCGTTTAATAGTAAAGATAATATTCTCAACAGACCTTTAGAAAGGGATATGTACACGCCAGAGCTATTTGAAAACAATCAGTTACCGCCAAAGTCGTATTTAGAATGCTTGAAACGATTAAATCCTATTGTAATAATGGATGAACCTCATCGCTTTGAGGGTAATGCCTTTAAAACGTATTTTGATGGTTTTGATAATTATTACTTACGTTTTGGCGCAACATTTCCACAGAAAAAAAATAGTTTGCCTTTATCTAATGTGGCGTATGTATTGGATAGTATTTCTTCTTTCAGACAAAGTTTGGTTAAGAAAATTGTAGTTTACACACAAGACGTAGTAGAAAACAAAGATGTGCTTATTGGAATTGAAACTGAAGGAAAGGTAAAAAAAGCAATAGTAAACACTTTAACTAATGGAATTATAGCCAGACTAAAATTAAGTGTTGGTTCTACTTTTAACGGTAAAAGCATAAAGAAAATCAATAAAGACAACATTGTTTTAGTAGACGATACTATTGAGAAAGTTAATTATTCTTTGTCTGACGAATCATTAAAAGCAATGATTAAGGAAACAATTAAAATTCATTTCGAAAAAGAAAAAAGATTATTCGAGCAAGGAATAAAGGCTCTTACATTGTTTTTTATTGAAAGCGATACAAGTTTGTTTCGAGGCAATAATCCTAAAATAAAAAACTTTTTTGAGGAGGAGTACAAAAAACAATATAGCGAAAATATAAACAAACTTGACTCTACAAGCGCTTATTATAAATACTTGCAAAAAGACTTTGATGTAAATAATCAGCTACAGGTTCATAAAGGCTATTTTTCGGGAGATAAAGGAAATGCAGATGAAAAGGTAAAGGCTGGAGTTAATGAAATTTTGACAGATAAAAAGAAGTTACTTTCGTTTGAAAGTCAAACTCGTTTCATTTTTTCCATCTGGGCATTGCAAGAGGGGTGGGATAATCCAAATGTATTTACAATATGTAAGCTATCTAATCAGGGAAGCGAAATCTCAAAACTGCAACAAATAGGAAGGGGATTGCGTATTTGTGTAAATCAAAATTTACAACGCAATACTCTTAAAAAACTTAATGAAGATCAAGAAGCTTTCTGGAAAATAAATAACCTTGATGTGGTTGTGTCAAGTAAAGAAAATGGTTTTGTAGAGGCTATTCAAAATGAGATTTTAACCAACTCTTATCTTCTTGCAGAAGTATTTACGGAGCAAGAACTTAAAATAATGCTAAAAGAAAAATGTGGTTTTGACGATTTGACTGTGCGTAAGATTTATCTAATAATGGAAAATAGTGAAATGATTATTTACAAAGCGACAGTTAATGGTATTTATGTGTTTGAGAAATCTCCTAAGTTTTTATCTATTCTTAAAGAGCAAAACTTGTTAGAAGAGCAAGTTAATGCTATTGAAAACTTGTTTGCAACAGACGCGAACGTATATATACAGAAAGCAGAGCAGAAAAAAGAGAAAAAGAAAGTTTTTATAAAGTCTACACACTTAAAAGAGTTTCAAAACTTATGGAATGCTATAAATAAAAATGCTTTTTACGTTTTAGAAACATTGGATAAAGAACAGAAAAAACAACTGCTGCAAAATATAAAAACGCAAATAGAAGCTTTGGACATAGAGGAGATTCTATTACAAACTATTCGTTCAGAACTAAACGTGAACAAGATTGGAGCGCAAGGGGCAATTTCGGAAAAACTAACTAGTGCAGTTTCTTACAAAAGTAAAGTGGATTATTTGAAGTTGGTACAAGATTTATCTAACAAAACAAAAACGCCCATTACCTTTGTTGTTGAAATTTTCAATACTTTAAGTAATGAGTTCAAAACGAAAATACTTTGTAATAATCCCGAACAAGCACAAAGAGAAATAGCTAAAATAATAAGCAACAACTTAGTTGCTATGATAAAAGCAAATGTTAAGTATGATGGAATTAATGGAGTAGGCTTGCCAAACGTATTTAAGACTGAAAAAGAAAAAACTTATTTAGACATAGGAAGCGTTGGAAAATTTCAAAAAGATATAACTGGCGATTTTAATTTGAAAAATAAATGGGTGTTTGAAGAAGTGATTGAGTATGATAGCGATTTTGAATTGGAAATTGTGGAACAAGACCCAGATATTGACAGCATTGAGATATTCGGAAAGTTACCACGCCTAAAAATTAAAACGCCTTTAGGTGATTATACTCCCGACTTCTGCTATGCGGTTAAAAGCTCTAAAGGAAATAATATATTCCTTGTTGTAGAAGCGAAGGGCTATAAAACGCAAACCGCAATACCCGAAGATGAAAAAGCAAAAATTTACTTTGCCGACAAGTATTTCGAGGCACTGAAAGAATACTATAAAGATTCAAATATAGAAGTTTCATTTAAGAAACGAATCAATACAATGGAATTGTCGACATTGATAAATAACTTATAAGAAAATGATAAAGCAAAATTTTATAGAAGCAGGGTTTACTGTTGCAGACACAGAAAACAACGAAAATAAACTGTTGAGTTTCCTAAAAGAAAATTATCCAAGTATAATCAAAGATAATGAAATTGACTTGCAAGAACTTAAAGCTCTTACAGGTTTACCTATAGACGAAAAGGTAAATGGTTATGGTTTGAGTTTTATAGGAAGAAACTTTGCAAGAGCTAAATATGCTCAAAAAACAGAAAGAGAATTATGCTTAAATACTAAACTAAGTAAGGATATTGATACCACTAAAAACTTAGTATTAAAAGGTGATAACTTAGATAGTCTTAAGATTCTTAAAAACCATTATAGCGGTAAGATAAAGTGTATTTATATAGACCCTCCTTATAATACAACAAGTGATGAATTTATATATCCCGACAAGTTCGACAAAGAAGAGGCTGAAGTGTTGGGTTTAACAAACTTAAGCGAAAACGATTTTGCAAGAATGGACTTTAGTTTCAAAACTAAAAAGAGCCACAATGGTTGGTTAGCGTTTATGTATCCTCGTTTGTTATTGGCAAGAGATTTATTAACTCAAGATGGAGTTATATTTATTAGCATTGATGATAACGAACAAGCAAACTTAAAACTGCTTTGTGATGATGTGTTTGGAGAAGAGAATTTTGTGGCGAAATTTGATTGGCGTAAAAAAACCGGAGCCAATGATGCTAAAGATATTGCAGTTGTAACAGAAAGTATTTTACTATATGCGAAAAATAAAAGTTGCACAATTGAAGAAGATATTTGGGGACGTGATGAAACTTCCATAAATCAAAAACGATATAAGTTATCCGATGAATTTATAGAGGAGCGAGGGAGTTACTATTTGGATACACTAGATAGGGGAGGTTTGCAATATTCGGATTCTATGAATTTTGGAATTGAAACACCTGATGGAGGTGTTATTTTTCCTAATGGTCGTTCTGAGTTTGAAAATGATGGTTGGACATGGAAATGGAGTAAAGATAAAGTAAAATGGGGTATTGAAAATAATTTTTTGGAATTTGTTAAATCGGATAAGAGTAAAGGTTCGGATTATACGATAAAATACAAAGTGTATAAGAAGGTAGATAATGAAGGGTTGCCTCGTAAAAAATCAGGCCGGGCATTTTCTAATCTGATTACAGACCCAATTAATCAGCAGGGCAATGAAGATTTCTCGAATCTATTTGAAGGTAATGCATTTTTTACAAATCCTAAGCCTCTTGGGTTAATTCAATATTTCCTTAGAATAATAAATAGTGATACATTTATTGTCCTTGATTTCTTTGCTGGTTCGGGAACGACAGGTCAGGCAGTAATGCAACTCAATGCAGAAGATGGAGGCGATAGAAAATTTATTTTGTGTCAAATAGATGAGCCTATACAAGAAGATAAGCCTGCTTATAAGTTTTGTGAAGAAAATAATTTACCTCCCGTAATATCAAGTATAACTATTGAGCGATTGAAGCGTGCTGGCGAAAAAATAGCAAGAGAAATAGAAGCAGCTAATAGCACAACGGGATTGTTTGAAGAAAATAAAAAGCAAATTCCTGATATAGGATTTAAGGTATTTGATAGCGTTGAGGCTCCAAACTTAAAAGTTGATGACGAAGGGCAGATTTCAATATTTGGAGCTAACACAAACACAGACGCTTTAAGCCGTGTTTATAATATGATTTTCAAAGTTGGCTTAGATGAACCAACACAAACTCCTGAAGAAGTGGTAAAAGATTGCATTTACAGAATTGGCAACAACTATTACATCACAAATGGAGAAAAGGTTAATAGTGAGGATTTTGTAAATGCAGTTAAACAAGGGAAAGTATATATTGACGGTTGGACTGCAAGCTTAAACGGAACTTTGCAAAGCTATAAAGATGACGTGAGTATTGTGTTGTAAAATACAAAAAGACACTTAGATATACAGCCGTAATATCAATTTAGAATATTACGGCTGATTTTATAAAACACAGTAAAAGATTATCTGTTATTTATTACTAATTGTGTAAGATAATCCTCCAAGCACCCAAATGCCCGGCTGAGGGATATTTCCTAAATCATAATACGAAACATCGAAAAGATTATTAGCAGAAACATAAATGTTGAGGTTTTTATATGCTTGCCACTTTATCTTTAAGTCTAAAATGCAGAACGATTGGTATGGAGTTTCGTAGGCTGCTACATAATTCTCGTACTTCGTGTAAGTGCCCTGACGGTCTTGCCAACGAAATTGCCAATCGGCAGATATGTTTTTGTATATGGGGTGATTAAGACCTACCGTTATTTTGTGTTTAAGATAATCTAAAACATAATTAGAAATCAACTCTCCAGCTTCTTTGTCTTGATTTAAGAATGTGTAGCCAATGCGCAATTCTGAGTAAGGTAGGGTAGGGATAAGCTTTTCTAATGAAAATGCAGCATTTAACTCAATCCCTATTTTGTCTAAAGTGGTGAGGTTGCGAGATTCCCAAAGGTCTTCGGGGTTTTCTTTTACCCAGTCGATAAGATTGTCTCCTTTCATAAAGAATCCCGTTAGGTAAATATCGGCAAAATGATTCACAAAGCGAGTTCCGAGTTCAAACGATTTCGATGTTTCGGGTTTGACATCGGAATTGCCTTTGTGTGTTTTCCCCTTATAATATAAGTCGGTAAAAGTAGGCATACGAGTTGCACTATTCCACGAGGCAAAGATTTTATAGTTGTCGTTAATCCAATATCCTGCATTTATGTTAGGATAAAAACCGAAATCGTTGTCAAATGCTGTATTGTGATTAGCTAAAACACCTAAGCCGAGAGTGAATCCATTGTGCATATAAGTATGTTCTACAAAGTAACTTATGTTTGTGCGATTGTCTGAATAAGTGTATTTGCCTTCGGGAACTGTTAATGGCTTACCAAGCACAGAGCTAAAGATGCCTTCGTTGCGAAGTTCTCCCCCAATGTTAGTAGTACCGAGTTTCCATTTGTAACTGCTATTAAGACTAAACCCAAACACATCGGTGCGATGATAATTCGGAGCTTTATACCAATTAGGTATATTTGGAGTCCCTTCTTTGTAAAGATGGAAAGTGTCGTATTGCCTATTCCAATATATTTGAGGAACAAGTTTTAGTCGAGTAGTGGTTTCTCCTTTTATTGCTGCGAAAATAGAACGAGTTTCGTCGTATTGATTAGGATATTCGGCAGAAAAGAATGTGTTTGCACCATATTCTTTGTCGTTAAATCCTAATTGGAGATTAACTTTAGCGTCTTCAAAATTGAAGTTGCTTTGATAAAGAGCATTAAAAAGTTTGTAGTCGCTATTGTTTATATATCCCGATGATGAGTTATACCCTGCCGAAATGCTATGAGAAGACGACTTAGTTTTCAGAGAGCCTCGCACTTCTCCATTAAAAAGGTTGTGCATACCGCCTTCGGCTTTAAGATAAACTCCAGTGTCGGAATCTTTTTTAGTGATAATGTTTATACCTCCCGAGAACGCACCAGCTCCATAGTATAAAGAGTTTGGACCTTGAATAATTTCTATTTGTTCTATATCTGAAAGATTGATGGGGAGAGAAAGGCTGTAGTGAGCTGTTTGTGGGTTAGAAATATTAGCTCCGTTGAGAAGAATGGCTGTTTGTTCGAAAGTGCCGCCTCGCACCGAGATGCCTGATAAAACTCCGTTGCTTCCTCGTTGGCGGACATCAAGACCAACGACATTCTTTAATAAATCTTGTACACTGTTAACGGGTTGTTGCGCAATCTCTTTGCTTGAAATTACAGTAACCATCTTGGCAGTCTGGTTAGTTGTTAGTCCTGCCTTAGTAGACGTGATAACAACTTCTTCTAATTCGTGTTCTTCATCAGCAAAAGATTCTTGAACAATAGTTTCTTGACTCTGAGCATTACTCTGTGTAAGCCCTGAGAAAGTAAGCATACAACCAGAGAGTACTCCGATATTCACTACCTTACGCATACTATTGTAAGCTGCATAAGCTTTTCTGGCAAACCTCTTAAAGCGATAGCTTGCCGCATTCTGAAAAATTTTCTTTTTCATTTTGAAATAATTTATTTGTTAATACTACTGTAGATGTTTGTATCTACATTTGGGTGCAAAGTTAGGTAAAAAGGAGAGATAGTCTGTCGCTTTGCATTAACTTTTATCTTTTAACTTTTACTGTCCCCGTAGGCAACGCTTCGCTCGCCGTACGGCTATGGAATTTTTACCCTTGGGGTAATACCAACTTTTATCTTTTAGTTTTTAGTTTTTAACTTGTGAAACACAAAGCTTCACTTAGGGTCGCCTCTCTTAGTAGAGACCCTTTGCCTCTCTTAGTAGATAGGCGAGGTGTCTCTACTAAGAACGACGGGGTGGTTCTACTAAGAGAGATTAGGCGGTTCTATAAAGAGCGGCATCGGGTCTCTACTAAGAAGCAACCCTCCTCTCTACTAACAACGGCAAGGGGTATCTAGTAAGAAGCAGCTCGCTTATCTAGTAACAACGATAAGGTAGTTCTTATAAGATAGGCAAGGCAAGTTGTACTAACTAACTTTTCTTCTTTTACTAAGATTGTTTTACTGGATAGCAATATTAAGAAAACAACAAACCCTTTGTAACGTTAAATCTAAATTGTACGAGTTTTTTGCCTTTGGGGTATTCCATTTTGAAAAGGTAAAGGAAGAACAATACTATTGTACCGCCCCATTTTATGGTTTCGGCAAAAAGTCGTTTCATGTATTCCTTTTTAGAGATGTTAAGAGTGCGTATTTTTTCTGTTTTACCTATTGAGAAAGTAAGCTTATTAAAGTACTCTTCGGTTAGTTTAGAGGCTGGTATGTGGTGATAGATTTTAGCTTCTGGAACGTAGTAACAATCTATATTGTTATTCATAAGTCGAAGGAAGAAGTCTTTGTCTTCTCCACCCATTAAAGAACCTGCTTTGCGACCTAAGTTAGTCTTAAAACCGCCATACTTTAAGAATAATTCTCTTTTAAAGGTAGCATGTCCTGTTCCGGGATATTCGCTTTTGTTTACAATCTTTATTTTGGTTCCTTTATTGTATGCTCCTGTTACTAAAGCGGTAGTGTAAGGCGAAAGCCATTCGGGTTCTTTAGTTTCATAAACAGGAACAACAGGTTCGCTGATTAATTCAGCTTGAGGATAAATGTTTAAGAAGTCTGACAGTTTTTCTAAGAAGTTAGAGTCGATAGTTTCATCGTCATCTATAAAAACTATGTAATCGTTTATTGCCTTGCTTACTCCAAGATTGCGAGCGTGAGATATGCCTTGATTAATTTCTTTGTAGTAGTGAAGGTTTATATCATCGGAAGTATTCTCTTTAATGTTGGAAAATACTTCCGATGTATTGTCTGTACTGTTATTATCTACAACAATTATCTCAAAATTATTAGGTGAGATGCTTTGCGTTAACACGCTATGCAAAGTTTTAGAAAGGTACTTCGCACGATTGTAAGTGCAGATAACAACAGAGAAAGTCATTTGTACTTGTTTATTTTAATACAGTGTAACGTTTGCCATTCCATTGAACTGCATCTACACGAGTCGTTCCTTTGGGGCAACGTACTAAAGTTGTTTTGTTATCTTTAGAACCTGCACCAGCAAAAGCTATTTTTACTAACTTGTCGCCTTTGTAAGTTTCAAAAGCCACAACGTTTTGCCAAGCGTTATTGTCTATAATCAAAGAACCGTCTTCTTGTTTAGTAAATCCTTCATTTGTTTTGCCTTTTACTGCAAGTTTATTTTTGTAATAATTTTCACTATTAGCAGTAATATAGTGCATAACAGGTGTTGAAGGCTTTTTGTATTTAGATGCGTATTTCTTAACTTCTTCTATGTCTTTACTTTTTATAACCATCTGAGCACAAGTGTAATCGTCTACCCATTTGTTTATCTTTTGTAACATACCCGAATGAGCAAAGAAATCAGTAAGGTCTGTTTTTGTAACATCGCAAGCTGTTTTAATAAATTCAAGTTGAGCTTCGCCGTCGTTTTTAGGTAAGTCTTCTCTTTCTATAGCTTTATTAAATATGTCAGCATATAAGTCTGTGCCGTACCACAAAAGAAGTTGCCAGAAAGGAACAAGTTTAACGAAGTGGTCGCCACCCCAATCTCTTGGACGAAGTCTGTCCCATCGGTCGTTGCCTGCTTGTGTAAGCCATTCTTGATTTTTAATGAAAGCACTTTCCATATAAGCAGTTATTCTACCTCCAGGTATGCGTCCGTCGTAATCTTTTAATACTTCTCTTTCTAATTTAGGGTTCTCAGGGTCGAATATGTGTTGCGACCAGATAGAGTAGATATTGTTTGTAACTTCTGTTGTTCCTACCCATTTCATCCAAGGGCGCACTTGATTAACGTGTCCGAACTCGTGAGCAATTCCCCATAAACTTGTAGGTATTTTGTCGGGATTAGCTACCTCTTTCATTGTGTTGTCGTGAAAAGCAGCACCTATACCATCGGCGTGCATAAAACCTTGCCAAATAACTCTTCCGAAAATATGATTTTTAGGAACTTTGTTGTATTTGTTTAGTCCCATAATTTCGTGCTGCATAGAGATTATACTATCGTATAAGAATACTAATCGTTCGCCATCGGCAGCATATTCTTTAAGAGAGTTAATGCTATAGCATAGTTGAACTCTTTCTCCAAGTATATCCATTGTTTCAGCAACTGCATTGTTAAGTAGGTTAGCCCAGTCGGCATTGGTATGTTTGCTTCTGTCGAAGTATCCGTTTACTTTGCCGCCCATAATGTGAGCTTTAACTGTTTTCCCTTCGTCGTCTTTGTTTTCGGTGAAGTATTGAATATAGCCAGTTCCGTTGTTCTCAGGAATTATGTAGTTAAAACCGGGTCTTAAACTATAAGTAGAGTTTCCTCCTTCTTTACCGAAATTAGTTATTCTTAAATTGATATTATCGTCCATATCAAATCTGTCCATAATAACTATAGTGGTATCTCCTTTAGTAAAATATATTCCTGTAGGGTTTTCAAACTGAGAGTATGCGCCTGTCTTTTGTTGTTTTGCAATTACGTTAGGGTGAAGATAGCATTTGTAATCTTGTACTCTGAACTCGGTAGGATAATTCCCATTAAGCATATCAGTAAGTAAACTTGCTATTACGGGTTGAGATACTCTTTCTAATATTTTAATGTCGAAATCTTCGGAGGGACTGCCATAAACATTATCAGCAAACAATGCTCTGTGTTGATAAAATTCTCTTTCGAGAGATGGTTTACGTATTTCTCTTCTTTGTTGTGCATTTGTTGAAAAAGCAAACGCCAAGAGTAAGCAGGTAGTTAAAATTAATCGTGTTTTCATTTTCAGTTATTTATCTAATTTAAATTCTTTTCGTCCAATAAGATTACCGTCTGCAAATATGTCTACTCGGTAAGTTCCGGGAAGTAGAAATTCTTCTATTTTCCAATATATGCTCATACGAAGTTCCTCTCCGGTATATTCTATAGTTCTTTTAGCTGAGTAGTTTATGTTTTTACCCTCAAATTCAAAAGTATTGCTCGGGCTTTTAACGAGAACGTCATCGTCGGGTTTTTGTATTCTGATATATAAATCTTTATTGCCGGGCTCGGCAGTAATGTTCTTATTGACAGTAAACTGAACTTCTATCTGATCCATATTTTTAATCTTAGAAGTTGTTTTGTTTTTGTTAGTGATACCTTGTACAACTATATTGCTTGCGTCGAGTTTCGATGCTATCTGTACAGTTTCGGTAAGTTTATTCTTTTCTTGGGTTAGCTGAGAAACTGTTTGAGAAGCTTTTTGATATTTTTCAGTAACTTGGTTTTTCTCTGCTATTAATTGTTGATTAATTCTATTGAGGGAGTCTATTTGCACAACGTAGCCGCGCATTATTGTGCGAAGGGTTTCTAATTCTTTCTTTAATTCATTAATGCGCTTTGCATCAGTGGCCTTAACGGTACGAAGTTCTTCTTGTAAGCGTTGAACTTTAATTTGTTCCGATTCTAATTGAGCAACTAAAGAGTCGTTGCTTAATTGCATCTTGAACCCTTCGTATTGTATGGATAAGTCGTTGTATTCGTCTTCTAATTCTTCTTTGAATAGTTCGGATTGTAACACCAATTCGTTGTATTCTCCTTTTTGTTTGATTATATAAATTATTGATACCGTTAGTATGATTGCTAATGCTAATATGGTAACGATTGCTATGATTTTTTTATTCATTTCTCTTTTTAGTAATAATCAGATGCAAAGGTAGCTTTATTTTACTAAAAAGCTAAATGCTATAACAAAAAAAGAGCAGGTTTTAGCCTGCTCTTTATTCTATTGTATGTACTTTAGAAACTTACTTTTTGCTTCTATTTCCGTAACGGTTCATAAATTTATCAACACGTCCTGCTGTATCCACAAGTTTTTGTTTTCCTGTGTAGAAAGGGTGAGATGTACTTGAGATTTCTATTTTAACTAATGGATAAGTAACTCCATCGATTTCAATAGTTTCTTTAGCGTTGATAGTAGAACGAGTGATGAATGTATCATCATTCGATAAGTCTTTAAATACTACCGGGCGGTAATTTTCTGGGTGAATTCCTGCTTTCATATCTTTTATTGTTTTTATTATTTAATCGATTTCCAAACGATTTGAGCGGCAAAAGTACATAAAATTATTATAATGGCAAAGTTTTGTAGTTTTTATTTTACTGTTGATGTTGTTTTGCCTTCGTAATATATTGTTTCTATAACATCTCCTTCTTTAATGTCTTTTGCAGATTTTACAGCTTTTCCATCTTTTAGGGTTATAGAAAATCCCTTTTTCAATATGTAAGAAGGAGAAGATAACTTCAGAAACGATTCTATCGACTTTAGTTCATTCTTATTTCTTTCTATAAGCATATTGGAGAATACAGGAATGTATTGAATGTAGTCGTTAAGATGTTTTTTCTCATCATACATTCTTCTGTTTACTAATTCGATTATGTTAGACTGACAGTTGAGTAATCTATTGTACGATTCGTTTAAGATATTTATTAAGTATTCGGCAACGGCAGTTGGGGTCTTTGCTCGGTAATAAGCTATTAGGTCTAATACAGTGTCGTCTCTTTCGTGTCCTATCCCAGTGATGATTGGGAGAGGGAACTGAGCGCAATTTACAGCTAACTCATAGCTATCGAAAGATGCTAAATCGGAAGAGGCTCCTCCTCCTCTAATAATTATTACAACGTCGAATTTATCTTGATGATTATATATCTTGTTTAATGCTGAAATTACAGATGCTTCTGTTTTGTCTCCTTGCATTATAGCCGGAAACAAATGAGTGTAGAATACAAATCCTTGTTTGTTATTTGAGAGTTGATTGATAAAATCTTCGTATCCTGCTGCTGTAGGAGATGATATTATTGCTATTCTCTTTGGTGGAGTAGGGAGGCTGAGTTCTTTGTTAAGAGTAAATACACCGTCCTCTTTTAGTTGGGATATTATCTCTTGTCTTTTTTGTTGCATATCGCCAACTGTATAGTTTGGGTCTATGTCTAATATGTTTAGCCCATATCCATACAAGGGGTGAAAGTCGATAGATACTTTAACGAGTACTTTTAATCCAGAAGAAAAGCATTGTCCTGTTTTTTGTTCAAAGCCGGGTTTTAATAATGCGAAAATTGAAGACCAGATGTAAGCCCTTGCTTTAGCAGTTGTTGTATTGGTCTTTGAGTTTTTTTCAATCAGCTCTAAATAACAATGACCGTTACTGTTTTGTCGCACATCGCTTGTTTCTGCTATTATCCAATAAGTGTCGGGGAAGGCATTCTTTACCTCATTACTTACTAATTGGTTTAATTGCGAAAGAGTAATGTGTTTCATTATAATCTTTACGATTTGTAGATTAAAGCAACAGCGTGAACGGCTATTCCTTCTTCTCTTCCAACAAATCCCATTTTTTCGGAAGTTGTGGCTTTTATCGAAATGTCATCTTCTTCTACTTGCATAACTTTACTTAAGCATTCTTTCATTGCTTGAATGTGTGGATTTATTTTTGGTTGTTCTGCACAGACTGTAATGTCGGCATTGCCTAATTCATAATCTTTACTGCGAATAAGTTTCATAGTGTCAGCAAGTAGTATCTTACTGTCGATATTTTTATATTCGCTTGCAGTGTCGGGGAAATGAAAACCAATGTCTCTGAGGTTTGCAGCTCCAAGAAGGGCGTCGCACAGAGCGTGAATCAGAACATCTGCATCGGAATGTCCTTTTAGTCCTTTGTTATGTTCTAACTTGATGCCACCTAACCATAATTCGCGATTGTCTGCAAACTGGTGAACATCGTATCCGAAGCCAACTCTTATCTTTTTCATTAGTTCATCAGATTTTTCAATCCGTCTAAGTCGAAACTTAGAGAAAAGCGAAGTGTTTGATCTAACGGATTAGAAGGAACTGTTGATATTAGGTAAGATACATCTAATTGGAAGGCTGTTAATTTGAAGCCTGCTCCAAGAGAAAAGAATTGTCTGTTACCTTTCGATTGACTTTCGTGGAAATAACCTCCACGCACGAAGAATCTATTATCATAGGCATACTCTGCTCCTAACGACCAACTTACTTCTTCTAATTCTTCTTTAAACCCACCAGGAGCATCAGCGAAAGATTTAAATATCCCCGAGATTGGAGATTGAGAAGTGTATTCGTCCCAAGCTTCTCCGTCTTCGTAGTCTGCTTTTGGTGTTGGAACTAATAGTTTATTAACATCAGCATTTACTGAAAGAGTGTTATAGTCGTCTAAAGGGAATAGAAGAGAACCTCCAAGTCGTAGGTTTGTAGGTAAGAAAGAGTGGGTGTTGCCATCGTCGTAAGAAACTTTATTTCCTATGTTTGATACGTTAAAACCTAAACCTAATAAACATTCGTTACTTCCCATCATAACGTAATTGTTGTAATAACCAGCTATGTCGGCTGCTACAGAGGTAGCGGGACTCATTTCTTCGCTAACACCTCCACCTAAGTCGGAGTAGATAAATCTTAAAGCTCCAGCTATAGAGAATGTTTCTGTCGCCTTAAGAGAGTAACTAACGTCAACTGCCATTTCGTAAGGGTTTGTTCTTCCTAATTCGGAATTATTACCTGGTCCTGTAAGTATAACTTCACCTAAAGAGAAGTATCTTAACGAGGCTCCTATTGCGTGTCTGTCGCTATCTCCTAGTTTGTAATATCCAGAAAGGTATGCTAAGAAAATGTCGTCGACAAGTTTTTGTAACCAAGGAGTGTATGTGAAACCAACACCAGCTTTGCTGTATGCAAAAGCATATTTAGCAGGATTCCAAAATTGAGAATTAACATCTGGTTCAGTTGCGGCTCCTATATCTCCCATACCTCCACCTCTTGCATCAGGCGCTATAGATAAAGAAGGGACTCCCGTTCTTAGAGGGTTGAAGCTTTCATTTTTTATATCATCGGCAGCGAATATAGAAGTAGAAACTGCTATAGCCAATAGTGATAGGATAAATTTGTATTTGTTCATCTTTTAATTATTAGTCTATTATACAATCTAATAAACTTACTTAAAGCCGTTTTATTGTTTTGTTACTATTATTTTTTTAGATTTGGTAGCCTCTTTACTTCCATTGGTGCTTATGAATGCTTGGTAAATGTAAGTTCCAGCTTGAACTTTCTGACCTACGCCATTTTCGAGTTCCCAATCTATTTCGTATAGGTTGTTGCCCGATTGTTGAGTAGTCCAAACGGTTCGTCCAGTCAAATCAAATACTTTTATTTCTATATCAACAACAGTTTCTGGACGGTCGTGAGTTAGTCTAAATGTTGTTTTATCGCTTGCAGGATTAGGATAGGCTGTGAGATCGTAAATTTTAGGTTTATGTCCAGATGAAATGTTGAATGTAAGTGTGTCTGTTGTAGAATTGTTTAATATATCCCACACTCTGAAGACTAATTTGTGTTCGCCTTCGGGAAGTTCAGGGATAGAGAAACCTATCCAACCGTTAGAAACTCCGTTTGTTTTGTAATAGTTGTTTAGATTATAAGTATAGTTTGGATTGTTGTCGATACATATAGTAATATTGTGTCCGATTGCCGATCCAGCCATATTTATACCTTCTTCGGAGTGTATGGCGGCATAAAAATAAGGAGTTTCGTTAACCGAATCACCATCTTTGAAGTTTGCAGAGTTTAGATACATATTTTCGATAACGGGTCCTTCGCCATCTATATCATTATCTTCATTACTGCCAGAAAGAGTGTAATTAAGATAATGTCCTACGGCGTCGTTATTCATTTCAGAGTTGTAAGCATACAGATTAATCTTTCCTGTGTTAGATGCATCGTAAGAGATGTCTAAAGGAACTCTGAATGTGAAATTGAACTCACCATTTTCTACATTACTATTATTTACATATATCTTATTCTGGAAGTTGGTAAAACTCCAAGGTGAACCGCTGCTTGGTAGCGTTTCTGCACTTATCGTTTGTTTGCCATCGAAAATAGTTGTAATAACTTCTCCGTTGAAATCCGTATTTATAGCACCTTTGCTGTCTGTTATTGTGCCCGATAACTCAACTTTGTCTAAGGCTCTGAAATTTATTCGTTTGCTCATATCAACCTCTTCGTTGTTTACCAATATTTTATTTAGAGTAACTTTATCTTTAGGGTAATTTAAAGACAAAGCAGGGTCTCCTAATAAGATAAAGTTAAGCTTATTAGATGAAGTTCCGATAGCATTTTTTGCATTCTTTAGAGCATCTCCTAATGTTGGAAATTTATCTCCATAAGCGGGGAATAGGTATTCTATTATTTTCTTGTTTAAGATTGAGTTATCGCTCGAGTAAACAACCCTACTTGTAGTGTATAAGGCTATGCCTCCACTTTTTTTGTTTAGAAATATAGCTTCTCCAGCCGAAGTAGCAACTCCATCAAACCAACCGAAATCGCAAGTGGCTGTTATCCACAAAGGAAGATTTTCGAAAGTCATTTCAGATATGTCGTTTATCTTAAGCATATCTTCAGCCGAAATACTAACCGAACTACCGTGTCCTGTATAGTTTACAAGCAAACAACCATCTTTAAGAGTGTTTAATAGTTTGTTTTTAGCATCAGGATAAGTTTTCTGTCCATTGTTGTAAGTTGGTTTATATGCGTCCATATAAGATCTTTCTACAATGAACTCAGGTCGGGTACTTTCCATATATACTGCTAATTCGTTTGCTTGCTTAGCGTGTACGCAATAAGAATCATCGCCAGTGTCGTCGGCAGTAAATATTAAGGTGTTTCTCCAGTTATCGTAATTGCTTTGCTCCATATAGTAGGTAATCTTTTCAAGAGCATTTTTTGCTTGCGTTACAGAGCTAACAGGGAGTCTACCTATAGCTATATCTAATGTGGCAGAACTCAAAGATGCACCCTCGCTGTCGTCTAAAAAGCCAAAATAGTCATCGGTGCCATATGAATGTCTTTCGTCTGTTGAGTTTGCAAATTGATATGACAGTAAATAATTCTCAGGTTTTAGACCTTTAACTTCGGGCGAAAGATGTCTGTTGTCGAAGACACAATCTCCATATAAAAGTAAATATTTAGGAGCGTTACCTTTGTATTCAAGGCGAGCTCTGTCATAAAACATTTTCATAAATCTACGATAAGCAGTAGCGTCTCTCGTGCCTGACGAAAACTCGTTGTATATCCATTCGGGTTGAACTACTTTTACATTTAATCCTTGTAGCTCTTCGTGCTTTTGAGCTAATTGTTCGGCATAGCTGAAATAAAGTTTAGGAGCGATAATTATCATATCAACTTGCTCAAAGCCGTGAAGATTTCTGTTCTCAACAACTTCAACAAACTCTGGAGTTGGGAATGCTTTGCTCGTGTTTACAATATTATATTCCGAGATATAGCTATTGGCTTTAGCACCAAAGCTCATTTGATTTCCATTTCTCTTAGCATTAACAATCTTGGTGTTTGTAGGGTCTGAAACATTCCAGATGTAACAATTACTATTAGTATTGTCGATAATGTACTTCAACGCTTTGTTTCTGTTTGCTACATTTCTGAATCTTGTGTTAGGGAACTCTTCATAATTCTTTAATTGTCTTGTGTAGTTTAAGGTGAAAAAGTTTAAGTGAGCAACTCCACGAGAGCCAGAGTAACTAATATTTACAGATACTCGTTCGCTGCTTTTATTGCCGGGCCAAACTGCTATAGTGTCGGCAAGGTCTGCTTTTTTGTAAGTTTCCTTACATACATTTACCTTTTTGTTTAATAGTACGTTATTGTTTATTGAGAGCGAAACCGTTTCGGTTTGAGTGGGAGCGGCAGCGAAAGATATATGTACTTTACCTTCGTCATTTGTTATTCCGGGTATGCTATAGTTATATGTATAGGAATTATAACCGATGAAACTTTCTCCAAATAACTCACGTCCCGAATTAAGAAACGCAATATTATCTACTTCGTGCACTGTAAAGTCTTGGAATGTTGTAACCTCAGTATTCGCATTATCGTAACTCTCTTCGGTTTCCATAACTTTGGGTCCATCTTCACCTTCTGTTAGGAAGTAATATCCGTAAGAATCGTAAGGGTTGTTTTGATGTTTGAATAAACCTTTAGAAGTGTCGTAGGTAACTTTAACGGTGCCTCTGTTGTGAAACAATATATAATCGCCCGGTTTAAGCTCTCCGTCTGTGCTTTTCCAAACAGCAACTTCGGGTAGATCGTCGATAAAAGGATTGCTGAATACTTCATCTAAAATCAAGCCGCCATAACCATATACTTTTACTTTAGCCGGATTTTCTATACCCATCTTCTTTATATCTTCGTATGTGAGTTTATATACATCGTGGTCTTTTTGAACTCTTATTTTTATCCATTTGCCTTGGCTTAAAACCGATTCGTAAGTGTAACGAACGGTCTGAGCTTTTGCAGAGTGAAAGCCTACGAAGCAGAAGATTATTAAGATTAAAACTCTATAACTTAAGTTTCTCATTTTATTTAATATAAAGGTCTAAAAGTTTATTGTTGTTTATAAAACCTTGCAGATTATTGCCTATTGCAACATTGCCAACACCTGCTGGTGTACCTGTGAATATTAGATCTCCAATCTTTAGGGTAACGAACTTGCTTACGTATTCTATTATTTCATCTACTTTGTAAACCATACTCGAAGAGTTGCCTGCTTGTACGGTTTGTCCGTCTATATCTAAATGAAAATCTAAATTATTAATGTCGCTTTTTAAGTCTTCTAACTTAATAAAGTCGCCAATAATAGCCGAGTTGTCAAACGACTTCGACAGCTCCCAAGGTAAACCTAATTTTCGTAAGTCTCGTTGTAAATCACGAGCGGTCATATCAATACCCACAGTAACCTCTTCGTAATAACGATGAGCAAATCGCTTAGCAATATTCTTTCCTAATCGATTAATCTTCACTACAATTTCGGTCTCGTATTCCATCTCCGACGAAAAGTCGGGGATATAAAACGGTTTACCATCTTTTAATAATGAAGTGTCTGGCTTCATAAAAATTATGAGTTCCTTAGTCTTTAACGAATTATCAAACTCTTTATTGTGAGATTTATAATTTAAGCCTACGCAGATGATTTTCATAGCGATATAATAAATTTACATACAAAGATAGTAAAGTCTTGCAGTATAGAGTATTGTTTAAGAATATTTATATTTTTGCAGATCTTAGAATATGCCTTCTGATATGAAATACCAAGCCGTAAGAGTTATAAAGCTTGCAATTATTCCGAAGCCCACAACTAATGAACAAAATCGAGGATTCATATTATACTGAGTGGCTAATAAGCTTGCTGTGATATGCGAAGACATACCTGCTTCAAATACGCTTATCTTAGCTAAGTTGCCTTCCGAACCTAATAGAAGGGCAAGTATAAGTACTAACGTTGGAGCTAATATTAATTTGTATAATAAGCCAGCAGATATTAAACGCCATTCTCTTTTGAAATCGCCAAGCTTGAGTTGTAACCCTATAGAGAATAAAGCTATCGGCGACATAGTAGCGACTAATTTATCTAACAACGGATTTATTGGCGATATATCCATAAAGGTAGGAAGTATAAGAGCTAATAAACAGGCAATGAAAGGAGGAAACTTAAATACCTTCTTAACTATATAGCCAACGTCGACTTGGTTTGACTTTTCGGCTGAAGCTTTCAGTACGGTAATTACAGCTACGGTAGCAAATAATACGAACGTAATCTGATCGAATACAACAGCGTGTTGAATTTCAGACTCTCCATAATAAGCCGAAATCATAGGATAGCCAATAAAAGCAGTGTTGCCCAAGCCGCAAGTAATAAGCAAAGCCGTGCGTGATGCTACCGATAATCTCTTTTTCCTGTCGTAGATATTAACGAATAGCCAAGCTCCAAACCAAATAACTAAAGGTCCTAAAACGGATAGTAGTAAATGAAGTCCCCATTCTATTTCGGGTACGAAACGTAGCGATAGCGCCGGTAGAGCTATGTACAATATCCATGCATTCAGACTTTTGTGTGCGTCGGTGGGGAGTATGCGCAACTTCGACATTATCATTCCTGCCGAAATGCATACAAATATAAGGATAAAACTTATCATTGCCTTTTATTGAGATGTTTTGAAGTAAACAGCTGGCGATGCCACGCTTTCGTTGTGGTATCTGTTGTAGGTAGTAACAACATAGTAGCACCCTATTTCAGTGAAAATGTCGATAGGTAGAAATGCCATACTTCCACTTACGTGAGTTTTTACCAAGTTCTCTGCCTTAGTGATGTCGACAGGTAGACTTCTTGACCTATATATATTGTAAAAAACCTCTTCGTTGCCCTTGGGTTGAACGGTCTCGTCCCAACTTAACACCATAAACACACCAGCTTTTTTAGCTTTCAGATTAAGGGGATATACAGGTTGTCTATCGTCTAACCAAGTTAGAGGAGGAAGCGTTGCCGGGAACTGATAAAAGTTAGACCTTATTTCGTTCATCACGTTCTTCTTGTTGGTCATAAGATGGCGAGTTCTAAAGAACGCATTCCCCTCAGCGTTATGTTCTCTGCTGAGTTTTATTTGTTCGTTTATCTTGTTTACAGTCCAATTCTCTTCCTTTTCATCTAAGTTGTATACGGCAAGTCCGGGTATAACCAGGCGTCCATAACTTCTTTTTTGCCAGTCTTTAAGGAAAGGGAGAAATAAATCGTCTTTATAATACATCATAGGAACAACAAAGTCTACTATTCCGTCTTTTAGCCATTTGTCGGGGTCTTGATGAACCGACTCTAAAGCCGTCCAATGTTTTCTCGTAACACTTGGCAGGTGAGAGTACATACCAACAGTTGCGGTACTAACCTGCACCCAAGGTTTTTGTTTCTTAACCTTATCGTACACCTTAGACACAAAGTTGGTTATATTGTCGCATCGCCATTTTGCTTTAGTTTTACCTTTGCCATATAACTTATAAGTGTTGTCGTCGGCAAAAGTGCTTGCATTTTCAGGATAGCGAATATAATCGAAGTGTATGCCGTCTATATCATACTTGCTTACAATCTCGTCAACAATAGATAGAAGGTGGGTGTCTGTTTTAGGGTTGCCCGGGTCTAAATAATATAAGTCTTTATGCTTTATGGAGTTTGTTTTATCCTTTGGATTAGCTCCCATATTATAAGTAACAATCCAAGCGTGACATTCCAAACCTCGCTTATGACACTCTTCTATAGCGAACTTAAGTGGGTCGTATTTCGACCAAGTGTTCTTTACGCTCTGAATAAACGGACTAACAGGCTCTATCGAAGAGTTGTAGATAACATGACCTCTTATGCGTGTTTGAAGGAATACCATATTAAAGTTAGCCTCAACCAATTTATCGAGTATATCAATCAGTTCGTCTTGATGGTTGTTAATCTCGTTAGAGTTTTTGTAAGGCTTCGATGGCCAATCTAAATTAGCATAGCTTGTAAGCCATACGGCACGTATCTCTTGCTTAGGCACTTGAGCCTTAATGCTTAATAGAGTAGATGCGATGATTAGTGTAAGAATAATACGTTTCATAAGCCGACAAAATTAGAGCAAATAAGTGGTTAAAGCAAATAAAGTTTTATCTTTGTGCTGCAATGATAGATAATTTAACCATAGAAAGAATACAGTCGGCTGCACAGATTTACGATGTGGTATCAGACTTTATTACGCTGCGTAAAAGAGGAGTTAATTACGTGGGGCTTTGTCCTTTTCACGAAGATAAGACTCCTTCTTTTTATGTGTCTCCGGCGAAGAATATTTGTAAGTGTTTTGCTTGCGGCGAGGGAGGAACTCCCATTCATTTTATAATGAAGCACGAGCAACTGTCGTATGTTGAGGCTTTGAAACACTTAGCTAAGAAATACGGAATAGAAGTAAAAGAAACCGAACTCTCTGACGAACAAAAGCAAGCGCAAGGCGATAGGGAAGCAATGTTTATTCTTAACGGTTTCGCCCAAAAGACATTCACTAACAACCTGTTCGATACAAAGGAGGGTAGAGATATAGCTCTCTCTTATTTCGAAGAACGAGGTTTTCGGGAAGATATCATCAAGAAGTTTCAGTTAGGGTATTGCCTCGACCAGAAAGATAGCTTTACGCAACAAGCAATTAAGTCGGGATATAAGCAAGAATACTTAGAGAAAACAGGGCTTACCTTCTTTGGCGAAAACAACTATCAAGCCGACCGCTTTAGAGGGCGAGTAATGTTTCCGGTGCATACAATATCGGGCAAGGTTATTGCTTTCGGAGGGCGTACATTAAAGAAAGACGATAAAGCCAAATACGTAAACTCTCCCGAGAGCGAAATATACCACAAGAGCAACGAACTGTATGGTATATATTTTGCCCGTCAATCTATGGTTAAGTACGATAAATGTTTCTTGGTAGAAGGCTATACCGATGTTATATCTATGCATCAGGCAGGTATCGAAAACGTAGTAGCCTCGTCGGGTACGGCGCTCACGCTCGGGCAAATTCGTCTTATTCATCGCTTTACAGCCAACGTTACCGTTTTATACGATGGCGACTCGGCAGGTATTAAGGCAGCCGTTAGAGGTATCGACTTGCTTTTAGAGGCTGGGCTGAATATCAAAATAGTGCTTCTGCCCGAAGGCGAAGACCCCGACTCGTTTTCTAAAAAGCAATCGGCATCGTCGTTTATTGAATATATAAAGACTAACGAGGTCGACTTCGTGCAGTTTAAGGCAGACCTACTTATAAAAGATGCCGGTAACGACCCCGTTAAGAAAGCTAATATTATAACAGAGGTAGTAAACACCATAGCTCTTATACCGGAAGAGATAATTCGTTCGCTTTACGTTAAAGAATGCTCTCGCTTGTTGGGGGTAGACGAGCGACTTCTGGTTCATAACATAGCCAAGAAGCGTCAGGAGATTTTAGTTCAGAAGAAGAAGACAATATATCCCGACCCCGAAAACCCCGACAATGTAGTTGGAGCTACCGAAACCATACCCACAACGCCTATTCGTACTGATAAGGATATTGCAATATCTTCGTTTCCGCTCGACAAATACGAAAGGGAAATATTAGAATACGTAATAAAGTACGGCACGCAAACTATGACTTACAAAGACCCCGAAACGCAAGAAGCTATCTCTTTCAGGGTAATAGACTTTATTGTTTCCGACCTGGTAGACGACGAGCTGGCATTCGAGAACCCTAAATACAAACGAATACTCGACGAGGCATACGAATACTCTAAACAAGAAAACCCGAACTTAAGCTTAGAGCAATATCTGCTTAACCACATCGATACCGAAATAAGCCAATTGGTTATCGACATCTCTACCGAACGATACATATTAGGCAAGAGATACACGCAAACCGTAGAGAGAATAAATTCGGAGGAAGACAAAGCGGAACTCGAAAAAGAAAAGGCAGCCAAGTTTAACCAAATGCTGTTAGATAAAGTGCCTTATCTGATGTTTAACTACAAAGATGCCATAATAAAGCAAAAGGAGAAAGATATAAACGAAAAGATAATGGCATCTATTAAAGACAACAATATATCGCAACAGTTAGAGCTTGTGAAAGAGCTATTGGTGTTACAAGACTTTAAGAAAACTATAGCTCGCCAGCTGGGAGAGCGAATAGTGGTAAGAATGTAACCACCACAGCCGCCTATTAGTTAATACAAGAAGAAAATCGGAAATTCCGATTTATTAATAATCTTTCACTATCTTTGCACGCATACAACAACAAAGTCAATAACAGTATGGCGTACTCTTTCAATAATAAATCGAGGTTAAACATTATTAACAGTAAGCTGTTGGTAGTGTCGGTTAATTTATTAGAGAGAGACTCATCGCCCCTATACCTTTTAAATAACGCGCCTGCCTGCGCGCGTAATACAACAACCTTTATACCCCTATAGTAATCAACGTTAAAGGGTCAGTACGAAAACTCGGTTGCAAACAACAGAATTATTAATTACTAAATATATAAAAGTTATGAAAACAAAATTACTTACATTGTTAATGTGCTTAGCGGTTGCCGTAAGCTCTTTTGCTCAAAGTGGCACAACAGGCAATCTTACTTGGACGTTTAATGAAGAGACAGGAGAGTTGAAGATTGAAGGAAAAGGAAAAATGCCAAATTATGATTATTATGATGATCAAAATCAAACACCATGGCATGATTATCTATCTTCAATTAAATCCATAAGTATTGGTGATGAGATAACAACAATTGGAGGATTTGCTTTTTATTACTGTCAGTCTTTGCAAAGCATCTCTATACCTAATTCAGTAACCTCCATTGGGTTTGATGCTTTTTCTTACTGTGAGTCTTTGACAAGCATCTCTATTCCTAATTCGGTAACAACTATTGGTAATTATGCTTTTTACAAGTGCAGTTCTCTAAAAGAGGTGAAAGTGTTCTGGGCTACTCCTTTAGATATAACAGAAGATGTATTTGTTTTAACATTCAGCCCCTGTGCGCTGTTGATTCCCGCAGGCACAAAGTCTCTGTACGAGAAAGCAGTAGGTTGGAAAGAGTTCGGCGCTATCGTAGAAAGTGGCACAACAGGCAATCTAACTTGGACGCTTAATTGGACAACAGGCGAGCTTAAGATTGAAGGAAAAGGAGAAATGCCAGATTATGATGATGGATCTCCCTGGTCTGATTACAGATCTTCAATTAAATCCATAAGTATTGGTAATGGGATAACAACAATTGGCGATAATGCTTTTAGTAAATGTCTTGCCTTGTCAAGTATTACTATCCCTAATTCGGTAACCACAATTGGAGCAAGTGCTTTTTTGACCTGTGTTGCCTTGTCAAGTATCACTCTTCCTAATTCAGTAACTTCCATTGGAGAGAATGCTTTTTTGACCTGTCTATCTTTGAAAAGCATAACTATCCCTAATTCCGTAACTTCCATTGGAGGAAGTGCTTTTCGTAGCTGTAGTTCTTTGAAAGGCATCACTCTTCCTAATTCGGTAACCTCTATTGGAGTAAGTGCTTTTGAAGGCTGTAGGTCTTTAGCAAACATCACTCTTCCTGATTCCTTGATCTCAATTGGAGGAGGTGCTTTTTCTGGTTGTGAGTCTTTGACAAGCATCACTATCCCTAATTCAGTAACAACTATTGGAGTAAGTGCTTTTTATCGTTGTAGTTCTTTGGAAAGTATCACTCTTCCTAATTCGGTAACCACAATTGGAGAGAATACTTTTTTTTACTGTGGGTCTTTGGCGAATATAACCCTTCCAAATTCCGTAACATCCATTGGATGGGGTGCTTTTTATGGCTGTAGCTCTTTGAAAGGCATTACTCTTCCTGATTCGGTAACAACTATTGGCGATTATGCTTTTTCGAGATGTGCGTCTTTAGCAGCTATAGATGTAAAAGAGGGTAATGCTAAATATTCATCAACCGATGGTATCTTATTTAATAAAGATAAAACAGAGTTGGTGCGTTATCCTGCAGGAAAATCGGCAACGTCATACGCCATTCCCTCTACAGTAATAAGTATAGCGGATGATGCTTTTGGGAATTGCGAGAAATTAAACTCTATTCAAGTGTCCGATAATGTAGTCCGTATTGGTAATAATGCTTTTTCTTACTGTGATTCCTTGACAAATATCATTCTTCCTAATTCGGTAACCACAATTGGAGTAAAAGCTTTTCTTAGCTGTAACTCTTTATTAAGTATTACTCTGCCTGCAAATGTAACAAGTATAGGCGATTATGCTTTTACCGAGTGCAATTCTCTAAAAGAGATGAAAGTGTTCTGGGCTACTCCTTTAGATGTGAAAGAAGAAGTATTTGGTTTCCCATTCGAAGACTGTACGCTGTCGGTTCCCGCAGGTACTAAGTCTCTGTACGAGAATGCAGATGTGTGGAAAAACTTTGGTACCATCGTAGAGCGTGATGAAACAAACATCGACAATCTCGAAACATCTAACAATATCTACATCTCAGGCAACACCTTATATATATGTACTCCCGTATCGGAGACTATCACTGTCTATTCCGTAACAGGCGAGTTGCTATATACTTTCGCTAAGCCAGCAGGCGAGGTATCGTTCATTCTTAATAACACAAAGCATCAGATGCTGATAGTGAGAACAGAGTCGGGAGTAACAAAGAAATTAATTAATATATAAAAGTTATGAAAACAAGATTACTTACAGTGTTAATGTGCCTAATGGTTGCCATAAGCTCTTTTGCTCAAAGTGGCACAACGGGCAATCTTACTTGGACGTTTAATGAGACAATGGGCGAGCTTAAGATTGAAGGAAAAGGAGAAATGCCAGATTATGGTGTTCTTTATGGTCAAATACCATGGTATGATTACCGAACTTCAATTAAATCCATAAGTATTAGTGATGGTATAACAAGTATTGGTAGTCAGGCTTTTTCTGGCTGCGAGTCCCTAACTGACATTGCTATTCCTAATTCGGTAGCAACTATTGATTATAGAGCTTTTTATGAATGTACTGCCTTGGTGAGTATTATTATTCCTAATTCGGTAACAACTATTGGTGATAATGCTTTTGAAGACTGTACTGCCTTAGTAAATATTACTATTCCTAATTCGGTAACAACTATTGATAATTATGCTTTTTCTAACTGTACTGCCTTGGTGAATATTACTATTCCTAATTCGGTAACAACTATTGGTGATAATGCTTTTGAAGACTGTACTGCCTTGGAAAATGTTGCTATCTCTAATTCGGTAACAACTATTGGCAATTATGCTTTTTCTAGGTGTGAGTCCCTGACCAGTATCGCTATTCCTAATTCGGTAACAGCTCTTGGCTATTATGCTTTTTCTAACTGTACTGCCTTGGAAAATGTTGCTATCTCTAATTCGGTAACAACTATTGGTGTTTATACTTTTTATAAGTGTAAGTCCCTGACCAGTATCGCTATCCCTAATTCAGTAACCCATATTAGCGATTATGCTTTTTCTAACTGTACTGCCTTGGTAAATATTTCTCTCCCTAATTCAGTAACAACTATTGGAGAGAGTGCTTTTTCCAGCTGTGAGTCTTTGGATAGCATCACTCTTCCTAATTCAGTAACAACAATTGGAGAGAGTGCATTTTGGGGTTGTAGTTCTATGACAAGCATCATTCTTCCTAATTCGGTAACAAGTATAGGTAACGAAGCTTTTGTTAGGTGCGATTCTTTAAAAGAGATTAAAGTGTTTTGGTCTACCCCTTTGGATATAACAGAAGAGCTATTTGTATTAAAGGAATACAACTATAATTTCCCATTCGACGACTGTACGCTTTATGTTCCCGCAGGCACTAAGTCTCTATACAAGAAAGCAGAAGTTTGGCAACAATTCGGCACAATATTAGAGCACGGCGAAACCAACATCGACAATATTGAAACATCTAACAATATCTACATCTCTGGCAACACCTTATATATATGTACTCCTATATCGGAGACTATCACAGTCTATTCCGTAACAGGCGAGTTGCTATATACTTTCGCTAAGCCAGCAGGCGAGGCATCGTTCACTCTTAATAACACAAAGCATCAGGTGATGATAGTGAGAACAGAGTCGGGAGAGATAAAGAAGATACTAGACTAAATAATCACAATAAACCAGAGCGAGCGGATTCAGTCGAGTCCGCTCGATTTGTTTTGTCGCTTCGCGCCAGTTCTTAGTTCTTCACTCTTAGTTCAAAAAAGGCTGAAAGCCTTTTTGTTTCATACATAGACATAATCCATTTCATACTTTGAAACGATCCGTTTCTCGGTTTGATATAATTCGTTTCTCGGTTTGAAAACACTTGTTTCATATAGGTGAAACACTTTGTTTTATACTAATGAAACAACCTGTTTCATACGGGTGAAACGACAGACAAGCAAGATAAAAGATAAAAACTGGTGTGCTTCGCACAAGTTAAAAACTAAAAACTAAGAACTAAAAGTTGGCGCAAAGCGAAGCACATAACTCTTAGTTCTTCACTCTTAGTTCTTAGTTCAGAAAAAAGCTTCACTTAGGGCCTTCTCTCTACTAAGAGACCCCTCGTGTCTCTACTAAGAGAGGCGATGTCTCTCTACTAAGAAAGACGGGGTGGTTCTACTAAGAGAGATTAGGCGGTTCTCTAAAGAGCGACATCGGGTATCTAGTAAGAACGACGAGGGGTATCTAGTAAGAACGGCAGGGGGTATCTAGTAAGAAACAATTCCCCTCTCTTATAACAACAACGAGGGTGTTATAATAACAAAGACAAGGGGTTTATAGTAACCTCCTTGCCTTTGTTGTGAAGATTGTTTTATTAAGCTTTTGCGTTTTACTTGTTCCAAACTCTTGGGGCAGGAACAGGTTTTAGAGGTTTGCGATTCTTTAAGTCTTTCATCACTTCCTCTATGGCGCGGTTTAACTGTTGGTCTTCGCCGCTAAACTCTAATATAGGATTGTTGTCAATCTCAATATCTGGGTCTACTCCGTGGTTTTCGATAATCCATTCGCCAGTTTTAGGGTCGTAACTTGTGTAGAAAGGAACACGTATATCAGTTCCGTCGATGAATGGAAGTGAAGATGTGATACCTACGATACCTCCCCAAGTGCGAGTTCCTATTAGTTTGCCGATGCCTAAAGCACGGAAGCCCCAAGGGAATAAGTCGCCATCAGATGCTGAGTATTTATTAATCAAACACACTTTAGGTCCAACTTGTACGGCGTCGGGTATTGTTCCTATTTGGTTAGAACCTCTGTGCATAGTTAAACGATAAGGTTCGCGAGCTAAGCGTTCCAAAATCATAGGCGAAACGTTACCTCCTCCGTTGGCACGGTCGTCTATAATAAGTCCTTCTTTATCTAACTGAGGATAGAAGTAACGAGAGAACTCGTTAAGTCCGTCAACTCCCATATCAGGAATGTATATATAACCAATCTTTCCGTTAGAAGCTTCGTCTACCTTGCGAATGTTTTCTTGTATCCAGTTATAATGATAAAGAGAATATTCTTCGCTTATCGGACTGATAATAACTTTGCGAGCACCGTTTAAGCTTGCTTTGCTGTTTAATGACAATTCAACAGGAATGTTGGCTTTGCCTACAAGAAGAGAGTACATATCTTTAACCGAATTGGTTGCAACTCCGTCTATCGCAACAATAAAATCTCCTACGTTGGCATCAATTCCAGCTTCGGTAAGCGGAGAGCGAAGTTTTGCACTCCAAGATGCTCCGGGTATTATCTTCTCGATACGGAAAAAGCCCGACTTGTCTCTGCTTATTTCAGCTCCTAATAATCCCATATTAATACGAGAGGCTCTGTTAGCTTCGCCTACCGAAACGTAAGCGTGTCCGCAATTAAGTTCGCCTATCATTTCTCCTATTATGTAGTTTAGGTCTATTCTGTTTTTCACAAAAGGAAGAAGCACTTCGTATTTCTTCTTCATAGCTTTCCAGTTTACTCCGTGCATATTCTTTACATAAAATCCATCACGGAAAGCACGCCAAGCTTCGTCGAATATTTGTGCCCACTCTTGAGGGTAGTCGGTTGTAATCTTCATATTGCTGAAGTCTACAGGCTTGTCAAGATTAGCTCTTCCGTAAGGTATGTTAGTAACATATATATTATTTCCTTTCGCAAATAAAGCTTTTTTATCTCCGCTTGAAATAGCTATTTGAGCATCAGCAATGTCGGTAACTTTCTTGTTTGTTAAGTCGTAAAACTTAGAATTGTTTCCTGTGTTGTAATATACTTTATTATCGTTGGCATAAGCAATGTTGAAGTTTCCTGTTCCTATAGGTATTCTAATAATACGGTCGGAGATGCCTTCTTCGTCGAAATTAACTAACGATTTGTCGTTGGTTTTGCTTTCTTCCTTTTTCGACTTATCTTCCTTTTTAGGTTTCTCGTCTTTCTTCTCTTCTGCCTTTTTCTCTTCGTGAGTTATAGCCACAACAGGGTCTTTCTCTAAGAAAGGAGACGGAGTGTTTTTAGAAAGTATTGCCATATACATTCCGTTCATATTGTTGTATGTATGGTTCCATTCTAAAGAGCCGTAAGTAGGATTGAAGTCGCGAGCCGAATTGAAGAAAAGATATTTTCCGTCTTCGCTAAATATAGGAGATGAAGAATTATACCAACGGTCGGTAACAGCATATTCTTTTTTAGATGCTATATTATATAGGTGTATAATTCGGTAGTTGTTTGATGCTATGCGAGAGTAAGCAAGCCATTTACTGTCGGGAGAGAAAACAACATCGTAAAATTCGCCGGCAGGCTCTTGAGCTGCTACGCTAACGCTTTTAGAGGCTACGTTTAGAAGGTTGATACGATTCTCTCTGTCGGTATAAACTATAGTTTTACTGTCGGGGCTCCATTTGTGGCTACGTATGTAAGTGTCGTTGTTTTTAGTTAATTGAATATTGTCTCCGCCCTCAGAAGGTTGAATATATAATTCAGTTTCTCCTGTAATGTCGGAGATGAAGCTTATGTATCGACCATCAGGAGAGTATTGTGCATTACGTTCGTGTGCGCCTGGAGTTCGAGTTATATTCTTTGTTACGCCTTTCTCTACAGGAACGCTAAACACTTCGCCTCTTGTAGTAACAACTAAGCGATTGCCATCTGCCGAGACATTTATATTTGTCCAATGATGAACGCCATTCTTTATCTCGCTACGAGCATATATATTATCAGAAGATAAAGATATTTTCACCTTTTGAGGAGTGCGAGATGTTGCATCTAATTTGTAGATATATCCGCCGTTTTCAAACACTATAGTATTGCCATTAGCCGAAGGGAACTTTATATCGTATTCGGTGAAGTTTGTTACCTTTTCTGTTTGTTTGGTTTTAGTGTTATAAACAAACATATTCATAGTGCGGTCTCTGTCCGAAATATAGAATATGTTATCGCCTATCCACATAGGTATAATATCTTGAGCATTGTTGTTGCTGATATTGTCTACCGATTGCTTGTCGGGATTATAAATCCAAATATCATCAGCCATACCACCTTTGTAGTATTTCCAAGTACGGAACTCGCGCATTACTTTGTTGTAAGCAAGTTGTTTGCCGTCGGCAGAATAACTACAAAAGCTACCTTCTCTTAAAGGAATCATTTCCGATAATCCGCCTTCTTTGTCTACTGTATAAAGCTGACCGATAAAGCCTCCGCCTTTTTTATTTCTATAGATAATGCTTTTGCCGTTGGGAGTCCAACCCATAACAATATTATTAGGACCCATACGGTCGCTAACATCATCTCTTTGGTTTGTAGGAGTGTAAGTTATACGAAGAGGTTCTCCTCCATTAGAAGGGATAGTATAAACTTCGGTGTTGCCATCGTACTGACCCGTAAAAGCAATTGTTTTACCATCGGGCGAGAATTTAGGAAACATTTCATAACCAATATGAGAGGTTAAGCGAGTTGCTTGTCCTCCATTGATAGAAACTTTGTAAAGATCGCCAGCATAAGAGAAAGCAATCTCAGAACCATTAGTTGTGGGGAAGCGCAATAGTCGTGCTTCTTCCGAGTTTTGAGCAACAGAGCCTAAGAAAAACACTGTTGAGCAAATTAAAAGTGATAAAACTCTTTTCATTGTATTATAATAATTAATTTAGTAAGTCGTAAGTGTATTGTTAAGTTTAACGGATAGGTATAATCACTTCCTTTTGAGTATTGTGAAACCGTTGATAAACCTCTTCGTCTAAACTGTTAGGATAAGTAAGTAGCCACAAATCAACACGGTCTAATCCTTTATGATAGGGTGGGTGCCAGTGCCTGATGTTGCTATCTACAAAGTTTAATCTGTGGTAAAAGTTTTGTCGGCGAAGAGTTATTTCGTCTTCTACGGGTTCTATCTCTAACAAAACTTGTTTGTTGTTGGTGCGCAGCCATTCTTTTAAGAATTTGCTACCATAACCCTCAGAGCGATAGTCGATGTTGATAGCATAATGTTCAACGTATCTTAGGTCGTCTAAATCCCACCAGCCGATAAATCCAAGAATGGTGTCGTCTTTTACCCAAGCTTCGAGATGGTAATTGTTTAAGTTGAAAATGCGTTGTTGGTCTTCAAGCGACCTCCGTTCGCACAAAGGGAACGAGTATTCGTATATTTCCCAAAAAGAAGCAAATAGTTTATCGTTGTCTGTCGTTATCTTTATTCTGTACATAAGCTAAATAATCATACTGTTTTGTATGTGAATTTTCAAAACAACACAAAGGTAATGCTTTTCGGTGTAAGGAGGAATTGAAATGAGGAAAACGTTACGAGTTTAAGAAAATATATCTACCTTTATCCCTGTAATTGATTATATGATGAGCTTGTCAAAGAAAAAGAAATATAATTTGGGTTTGGCATTAAGTGGAGGCGGTGCGAGAGGCTTTGCTCACCCAGGGGCAATAAAAGCTATAGAAAACGCAGGACTAAAGCCCGACTTGATAGTAGGTACAAGTGCAGGTGCATTGGCAGGGGTTCTTTATGCCGATGGATATACTCCCGAAGAAATAATAAATCTGTTTAGCGGTTTGGAATTTAAGAAGTTCGCAGAGATACATTTGCCTAAAGCTGGGCTGTTTAGTACGGTAGGGTTTAGAAGATTCTTGAAAAAACATCTTCACGCTAAAGAGTTCGAAGACTTGGCTATACCGCTTAAAGTAGTAGCGACAAATCTTGATGCAGGCAAAGTGGCTGTGTTTGAACAAGGCGATTTAATAGAGGCTGTTATAGCTTCTTGTAGTATCCCGATAGTGTTTGAACCTGTAGAAATAAAAGGTGCTAATTATGTTGATGGAGGTATATTTAAGAACTTTCCAGTGTCGGTAATTAGAGAAGACTGTAATAAGATAATAGGAGTAAACGTTAGTCCGTTGGTTCCAACTAAATATAACAAAACGATATTGCAGATAGCGGAACGCTCTTATCATTTTATGTCGAAAAACAATACCTTGCAAGATAGAAAGCTTTGCGATGTGTTGATTGAAATAGAAGAATTAATAACTTATAAAACTTTCGATATCGAAAGTGCAAACAAAATATTTAACATAGGTTACGAATATGGCAAAAAAGCATTGTCGGGTAAAGAATGAAAAAATAATTATATATCAAGTCTTACCTCGTTTGTTTGGGAACGATACTACTCATCTTGTAAATAATGGAAGTATAGAAGAAAATGGTTGTGGAAAACTCTCGTCTTTTACCAAAGAAGCTTTGGCCGAAATAAAGCGAATGGGTTTTAATCATATTTGGTATACAGGTATAATTGAGCACGCAACGCAAACCGATTACTCATCTTACGGAATACGCAAAGATTGCCCTGCTGTAGTGAAAGGGAAAGCAGGTTCTCCATATGCAATAAAGGATTATTACGATATTGACCCTGATTTGGCAGATAGTGTTCCCGACCGAATGAAAGAGTTTGATGCTCTTATTGAAAGGAGTCATAAGGCAGGATTAAAGGTTATTACCGATTTTGTGCCTAATCACGTGGCACGACAATACTTCTCTGATGCAAAACCAGATAATATTGAGGATTTAGGTATTGGGGATAATCAAAATGAAGCTTTTAGTGCGAATAATAACTTCTATTATATGCCGGGGCAAGAGTTCGCTCCTCAGTTTTCGTTATCTGTAGACGGAGATGAGTATCGAGAATTTCCTGCTAAAGCTACAGGTAACGACTGCTTTACTCCCTGTCCGTCGGTAAACGATTGGTACGAAACTGTAAAGCTGAATTATGGCGTAGACTATATGTATGGGCGTCAACCGCATTTCTCTCCAATTCCTAAAACTTGGGAAAAGATGTTGGATATATTGCTGTTTTGGGCAAGTAAAAACATTGACGGCTTTAGGTGTGATATGGCTGAAATGGTTCCTGCTGAGTTTTGGAATTGGGCAATCTCAAAGGTTAAAGAGCGGTATCCTAATGTTATCTTTATAGCAGAAGTTTATAATCCTAACGAATATAGGCATTATTTGTATTTAGGTAAATTCGATTACCTGTATGATAAGGTTGGCTTGTATGATACTCTGAAAGATATTGTAGTAAACAATCACCCAGCTCAGAATATCACCCAGTGTTGGCAGTCGGTAGATGATATTAAACTTAGTATGCTTAACTTTCTTGAAAATCACGATGAACAACGTATCGCCTCTGATTTTTTTGCAAAAGACCCATTAAAGGCTTTGCCAGCATTTGTAGTTTCTGCTACTATGAACAAAAATCCTTTTATGCTGTATTTTGGTCAAGAACTTGGAGAAAAAGGTATGGATAATGAGGGGTTTAGTGGAGTTGATGGACGAACAACGATATTCGATTATTGGAGCATAACCTCTGTTCGTAATTGGAAGAATGGAAATCTTTTTAATGAAGAAAAGCTTACGAAAAAACAAAAAGCACTACGTCAATATTATGTAAAAGTATTGCAGTTGTGTAACGAAAGTAAAGCGATAAGAGAGGGTGAGTTTTATGATTTGATGTATAAAAATTTCAACAAAGAAACATTCAACTGTCATCGACAATATGCTTATATGAGATATTTTGAAGATGAATTATTGCTTATTGTAGTTAATTTCGACTCCTGTTCTGTTAAAGCAGAAGTGCATATTCCTTCTCATATATACGAAACCTTTGGGATAGGAAATCCTCAGATAAAATCGGCGATAGATTTGCTTTCAGGTAAGAGCTATCCTGCAGAAATAAATGAAAATTGCGATTATTCTGTTAGTCTCGAAGGTTATGGTTCGGTTATAATAAAGTTTGAAATTTAGTCTGTTTGAGTTAGTGTTTATTTCCGCTTTCGTTTCTTGTTTGTAAGAAAAATATTACCTTTGCGGTTTACAAAAACAATCAAATATCTAAATCATGGGGCATTACAATTTAGATGAATTAGACGAGAAGATACTGAATATGATCATTAACAATGCTCGTATACCCTATTTGGAGGTGGCGAGAGCTTGTAATGTGTCAGGTGCAGCTATACATCAGAGAATACAAAAGCTGATAAGTCAAGGAGTTATAAAAGGGTCAGAGTTTATCTTAGATCACGGAAAAGTTGGCTACGAAACTTCGGCGTATATGGGCTTGTATCTGAAAGACCCAGGTCAGTTTAACGATGTTGTAAAAGCACTAAAAGAAATTCCTGAAGTAGTAGAATGTCATTATACGACAGGGCAATACGATCTGTTTATTAAGCTTTATGCAAAGAATAATCAGCACTTGTTAGAAATTATTCATTCTAAATTACAACCCTTGGGATTGTCGCGTACAGAGACTCTGATTTCATTTCGAGAGGCATTTAAAAGACAAATTCCTGTACATTTTGAATGTGATGAGGAATATAATGAAAAAAATAATTTGTAAAAAAGAAAATAATTTATACCTTTGCACGCTGATTGCGAAGAATAAAGAAATCGTAGAGTAAAAAAGAATAATAAAAAATATACGAAGATGTCTAAGATCTGTCAAATTACAGGAAAAAAAGCAATGGTGGGCAACAATGTTTCGCACTCAAATCGCAAAACAAAAAGAAAATTTGATGTCAACCTGTTTACTAAAAAGTTCTATTGGGTAGAACAAGATTGTTGGGTTAGTTTGAATATTTCAGCTAACGGATTGAGAACAATCAACAAGTTAGGTTTGGATGCTGCAATAAGAAGAGCAGCGGATAAAGGTTATTTAAACGTATAATAAAAATAGGAGACCTTAAGAAATGGCAAAGAAAGCAAAAGGAAATAGAGTTCAGGTTATACTAGAGTGTACTGAACATAAAGAAAGTGGTGTTCCGGGAACTTCTCGTTATATTACAACGAAGAATAGAAAAAATACTACAGGTAGATTGGAATTGAAGAAATACAATCCTATCTTGAAGAAAATGACTTTACATAAAGAAATAAAATAAAACAAGATAAATCATGGCAAAGAAAACCGTTGCGGGATACCGCGAAAAATCGGAAGGACGCTCTTATTCTAAAGTGATTAAAATGGTTAAGTCGCCAAAAACAGGTGCTTACTCGTTCAAAGAAGAAATGATTCCTAACGAAGCTGTAAAAGATTATTTCAAATAATTAAGAGTATTCTTAATATAAACGAATAAAAAACTTCCTTGTGCTATATGGGCGTAAGGAAGTTTTTTTTATTGTTTATTTTTTATATCTTTGCAGGTCAAGTTGATAGATTTAAGCGTTGTGTGTTCTTAATTTCTTAATTATTAATTCAAATGGGAATATTTAGTTTTTTTTCAAAAGATAAAAAAGAGAATTTAGATAAAGGATTGTCTAAAACAAAACAAAATGTATTTAGTAAGTTAACCAGAGCTATTGCAGGAAAATCTAAAGTAGATGATGATGTGTTGGATAACCTTGAAGAGGTGCTTGTTACGTCTGACGTTGGAGTGGAAACTACATTGAAAATTATAGAACGTATAGAAGATAGAATATCTCGCGATAAGTATGTTAATACAAGTGAGCTTACTCATATCTTGCGCGACGAGATAGCTTCTATGCTTCAAGATAATAATGTTGAAGAATTAGAAGACTTTGAAATACCATCGGATGCAAAGCCGTATGTTATTATGGTGGTTGGCGTTAATGGTGTTGGAAAAACAACAACAATAGGAAAACTTGCATATCATTTCAAAAAGAAAGGTAAAAAAGTTTGTCTTGGAGCTGCAGATACTTTCCGTGCTGCTGCTGTTGAGCAATTAGATATATGGAGCGAAAGAGTAGGTGTGGATATCGTTAAACAAAAAATGGGAGCCGATCCTGCATCTGTAGCTTACGACACATTGTCTTCGGCAGTTGCTAATAATGCAGATGTTGTTATTATCGATACCGCAGGACGACTTCATAATAAAGTGAACTTGATGAACGAGCTATCTAAAATAAAAAACGTTATGAGAAAGGTAGTGCCAAATGCTCCTCACGAAGTTCTTTTAGTGTTAGATGGTTCAACAGGACAAAATGCTTATAATCAGGCTAAAGAATTTTCTAAGGCAACCGAAATAACTGCTTTGGCAATAACTAAATTAGACGGTACGGCTAAGGGAGGTGTGGTGATTGGTATATCAGACCAACTACAAATACCTGTGAAATATATTGGTATAGGCGAAGGATTGGAAGACTTGCAAATCTTTAGAAAAAGAGAATTTGTTGACTCTTTATTTGGCGATTGATGAAGAAGAAAAAAGTAGATATTATAACTCTTGGTTGCTCTAAAAATCTTGTTGATTCGGAGCACTTAATGAAGCAGTTTGTGGCTAATGGCTATGATGTGGCGCACGACCCTGAAACTGTTTCAGGAGATATAGTTGTTGTTAATACTTGTGGCTTTATAGGCGATGCCAAAGAAGAATCGGTTAATATGATACTTCAACTGGCGGAAGCAAGAAAAGTCAATCGTATAGAAAAATTATTTGTTATGGGTTGCTTGTCGGAGCGTTACCTTAGCGAATTAAAAGATCTGATACCTGAAGTTGATAAATATTATGGTAAGTTTAATTGGACGGAAGTAATATCCGACTTGGGAAAATCTTATCATTCGGAGCTATATAACGAACGTGTGATAACAACACCTTCGCATTATTCATACCTTAAGATCGCGGAAGGTTGTGATCGTACTTGTGCTTATTGTTCTATCCCGTTAATTACAGGGAAATACAAATCGAGAGAGATAAGCGATATTACAAACGAAGTTAAATATTTGGTAAAACAAGGTGTTAAAGAGTTTCAACTTATAGCCCAAGATTTAACTTATTATGGTAAAGACTTATATAAAAGATATAATCTGGCAGAGCTGGTAAGTTCAATATCCGACATAAAAGGAGTGGAATGGATAAGACTTCATTATGCCTATCCTAATAACTTTCCCTTGGATTTACTCGATGTAATAAGAGAAAGAGAAAATGTATGTAACTATTTGGATATAGCTCTGCAACATAGCAGTAATGCTGTGTTGAAGAAAATGAGACGAAATATAACTAAGGAAAAAACACTTGATTTATTAAACGAAATACGGGCTAAAGTGCCAGATATAAACTTAAGAACAACGATGATAGTGGGTTTCCCAGATGAAACAGAAGATGATTTTGAAGATTTATTAAGTTTTATAAAGACTGTCCGTTTTGAGAGATTGGGAGCTTTTGCTTACTCGGAAGAGGAAGGTACTTACTCTGCAAAAAATTATAAAGATAACGTTCTTGAAGATGTAAAGCAGCAACGTTTAGATAGACTTATGGAAGAGCAAGAAAAGATTGCTTTCGAAATAAATGAATCTAAAGTTGGGAAACAATTGAAAGTAATTATCGATAGAGAGGAACCCGATTTTTATATAGGACGCACGGAGTTCGATTCTCCTGAGGTAGACCCAGAAGTGCTTATAAGTAAAGATAAAAAATTAAAACAGGGAGAGTTTTATCAGGTGGAGATTACTGGCACGCAATCTTTTGACTTATTGGGAAAATTGAAATAAAAAACTAACTAAATATATACTTTATGAATTTCTCTGATTTTACAACAGAATTATCTAAACGGCTTCAAGTATCAAAAACTGAAGTCGAAAAGAGAGTTAATGCAACGGCTGCAATTGTTCAAGAACAATTACTTGAAGAAAATGTAATCACTTATGGTAACTTAGGGACTTTTGAAGTTAAAAAAAGAGACGAACGAATTGGGGTTAATCCTTCTAATGGTAAGAAATTGCTTATACCTCCCAAATTGCTTGTAAAATATAAGGCTTCACATTTTATTAAAGAAAAACTTAAAGAAATGAAGCTATGAACGAGAAAATAACGACAAAAGAATTAGTTGCTTTGTTGTCTGAAAAAACAGATATTTCAAAGAAAGAGGCCGAAGTGTTTGTAAAAGAATATTTCAATCTTATAACCGAACAACTTTTAGAGGAAAAATCTTTTAAGGTAAGAAAAATAGGAACTTTCAAATTAACTCAGGTTAAAGAAAGGGAAAGTGTAGACGTAAATAAAGGTACTCGCCTTGTAATACCATCTCATTATAAAGTTAGCTATACTCCCGATACTCAATTGGCAAAAGAAATTAATGCTCCTTTTGCTTCGTTTGAACCTACGGAAATAAATGTAGATGATACAGAGTTAAGTGAAGAACAGGAACTTGTAACTCAAGATGTGTCGGAAACTATACAAGAGCTTGAGCCTCAACAAGAACCGGAGACTCAAGGAGAGCCTGAAATACAAGAAAATATTTCAGACAAGGTGGACGCAGAAAATGATTTAGAAGAAAATAATACTGTTAAAGTTACAGGTGCTATTGTGTTAAAACAAAAAAGAAAAAAAGAAAAAAATATGTCGATTAATAAGAAAAGTATTTTTAAGTGGATTGTAGTATGTGTATTTTTAGCCGTGCTTGTAGCGGGGTATATTCATTTTGGAGTTTATGAAGAAGAATATAATTCTGATTTTGTTGCACGGCCATTTGTTGAGAAAAATAAAGGACAAGAGCTTGCAGATACTTTAGTGAGCATATCAACTTCTGAAACTATAGCAGATATAGAGGTAGAAGAACCTGCGAAAATGGAGCAAGAGAAAATTGTTGAAACAGAATCTAAGGCTGTCGTTGAAACAAAACCAGAAGAAAGCTTTGAGGTAAAACCAGAGAAGATTGTTGAAACAAAACCAGATAAAATTGTAGAGGTGCCAGCGAAAGTAGTTGAAAAACAAGATACGATACAAAAAACTGTAGCGAAGATTAATTCGGTAAAAAAACGCAAATTACAACAAGGTGACCGATTAACAGTTATTGCTCTTGAAGAGTATGGGCATAAATCGTTTTGGATATATATATATGAAGAGAACAAAGCTCTTATAAAAGATCCTGATAATGTTAAGGCAGGTATCGAATTAATAATTCCTAATCCTGAAAAATATGGAATAGATAAGACGGATTCAGCTTCGATACAAAAAGCAAAATCGTTAGTAAAACAATATAAAAGATAAATTTTTTTAATCGAAAATAGTATTAATCATTTTTAACTCGTAATTATTTTGTTACGAAATTAACATTTATATTTTTGCAAACGAAAACTAACTATTATACATAAATAAAAATATGAATCAAACAGTTGATATTCGAGAATTGAATGATAAGATAGAGCAAAACAGTGCTTTTGTTAATATGCTTATCAAAGGTATGGACCAAGTGATTGTCGGACAAAAACATTTGGTTGAGTCTTTACTTATTGGTTTATTGTCTGATGGACATATCTTATTAGAGGGAGTTCCTGGTTTAGCAAAAACGTTAGCCATTAAAACGTTAGCTTCTTTAATTGAAGCAGACTATAGCCGTATTCAGTTTACGCCAGACTTACTACCTGCCGATGTTGTGGGTACGATGATTTATAGTCAGAAAAAAGAAGAATTTCAAGTGAAGAAAGGACCTATATTTGCTAATTTCGTTCTTGCTGATGAAATTAACCGTGCTCCAGCTAAAGTACAAAGTGCTTTGTTGGAAGGTATGCAGGAGCGACAAGTAACAATAGGTGAAAATACATATAAATTACCTGAGCCTTTCTTAGTGATGGCTACTCAAAATCCTATAGAACAAGAAGGAACTTATCCTTTGCCAGAAGCACAGGTAGACCGTTTTATGCTTAAGGTTATAATAAACTATCCAAAGAAAGAAGAAGAAAAATTGATTATACGTCAGAATATATCGGGTAATCAGTCTAAAATAAATACTGTTCTTAAGAAAGAAGAAATTCTAGAAGCTCGTAAAATAGTACGCGAAGTTTATCTTGATGAGAAAATAGAAAAATACATAGTAGATATAGTGTTTGCTACTCGCTATCCCGAAGAGCATGGTTTAGCAAATCTTAAAGAAATGATTTCATTTGGGGCTTCTCCTCGTGCTTCAATAAACCTTGCTTTAGCCGCACGAGCTTATGCGTTTATTAAGAGAAGAGGATACGTTATCCCTGAAGATGTGAGAGCAGTGTGTTTCGATGTGTTACGTCATCGTATAGGTTTGAGTTACGAAGCCGAGGCTAATAATCTTACAGCAGAAGAAATAATCAGCGAAATATTAAACAAAGTAGAAGTACCCTAAATTAGTTAATATAACATCTTTACTAAAAGAAAGTATTTATGGAAACTAACGAACTGTTAAAAAAGGTACGACACATCGAAATAAAAACACGAGGCTTGTCTCGCAATATATTTGCTGGCCAGTATCACTCTGCTTTTAAGGGTAGGGGAATGGCTTTCTCTGAAGTTAGAGAATATCAATTCGGAGACGATACAAGAGATATTGATTGGAATGTAACTGCTCGCTACTCAAAACCTTATATAAAGGTTTTTGAAGAAGAAAGAGAGCTAACAGTTATGCTTCTTGTTGATGTTTCTGGTAGTAAAGATTTCGGGACTCACGGCAATCTTAAAAAAGATATGATAACCGAAATCGCAGCAACGCTTGCTTTTTCTGCTATTCAGAATAACGATAAGATAGGTGTTATATTCTTCTCTGATAAAGTGGAAAAATTTATCTCTCCACAGAAAGGTAAAAAACATATACTTTACATAATAAGGGAGTTGTTAGATTTTGAACCCTCTAACGTTAAAACTGATATATCTAAGGTGTTGCAATATCTTACTAACGTAATAAAGAAGAGATGTACGACTTTTGTATTGTCTGATTTTATTGACAACAATAATTATCAGCACGCACTAACTATAGCAAACCGCAAACACGATATGGTAGCTATTCAGGTGTACGACGAAAGAGAAGTAAATATACCTAATGTGGGGTTGATGAAGATAAAAGATGCCGAATCGAACAAAGAACAATGGATAGATACATCTTCTTCAAAGGTGAGAAAAGCTTACCAACAATGGTGGGCTGAGCGACAAGATAATATGCTAAACGCATTTAAGAAAAGTCGGGTAGACTCAGTTTCGGTGCGTACTGACGAAGATTATGTGAAAGCATTACTTAATTTGTTTAATAAACGAGCTTAAAAATGAAAAGAAACATAAACATAAGAATATCATTAGTCTCACTTTTTTGTTTTTTCGCAATATTAAATACTTATTCTCAGCAACCAGTAATTAAAGCTTCTATAGACTCTACTCAGATACTTATAGGGCAACAAACTAAACTGCATTTAGAGATAGCAGCGAATAAAGATGCGAATCTTATCCTACCTATGTATAATGATACTTTAGTAACAGGTGTTGAAGTGTTAGAAATATCTCAGCCAGATACTATTGATATAGGGAATAATCGTATGCAAATTAAATACGATTATCTGATTACGTCTTTCGACTCGGCTTTATATCTGATACCTCCTTTTAAGTTGATAGCTTTAGAAGATACTGTTCTGTCTAACGATTTGGCTCTTAAAGTTTCTACTTTTCCAGTAGATGTTGAGTCGAAGAATATTTACGATATAAAAGATATAGTAACACCTAAGTTTGTTCTTAAAGACTATCTCTATATTTTATGGTATCTATTGTTGGCGATATTAATAGCAGCTCCAATTATAGCGTTTATTGTTTATCGGTTAGTAAATAAAAAAGAAGGTTCTTTGTCTTTCTTTAAGAAAGAAGAAATCTATATTCCGCCTCATATTAAAGCGATACAGAATTTAGATGATGTTAAAAGTCGTAAGCTTTGGCAACAAGGAAAAGAGAAAGAGTATTATTCCGAAATCTCCGAAATTATGCGTATCTATATAGAAGAACGATTTGATGTTCAAGCTATGGAGATGACTTCCAGTCAAATATTACGCTCACTAAAGGGTATTAGCGATATAGATAATTCTTATAATAAGCTAAATCAAATCCTTGTTTTAGCTGATTTGGTTAAGTTTGCGAAATATCGTCCTCTTCCTGAAGATAACGAACTTAGTATGATGAATGCTTATCTTTTTGTTAATGAAACAAAGAAAGAAGAGACTGAAGAACTGAAAACTAATAATGAAGAGTTAATTAACGATTAATTGAAAAGTATGGTTTTTGCAAATCCTAATTATTTTTTTCTACTGCTTTTATTGATACCAATGGTGGCGTGGTATGTTTGGAAACAAAAAAACGCTCAAACAAATATACAACTGTCATCAAGCGATGGGTTTTTGAAAGCTCCTAAAACATATAAGATATACATAAGACATTTACCTTTTGTTTTACGTATTCTAACTGTTGTTTTTTTGATTATAGCACTGGCTCGACCCCAAACAACAAACAATTGGAACCAGACAACAACAGAAGGTATCGATATAGTTCTTACGGTAGATATTTCAAGTTCTATGCTTGCCGAAGATTTGAAACCAAATCGTTTAGAGGCAGCAAAAGATGTAGCAGCATCATTTGTTAATGGTCGCCCGACCGACAATATAGGTTTAGTGGTTTTTGCCGAAGAAAGTTTCACGCAATGTCCTCTAACCACCGATCATACCGTCTTTCTTAATCTACTGAAAGATATACGTACTGGAATTATTAACGATGGAACAGCTATTGGTCACGGCTTGGCAACATCTATATCTCGATTAAGAGATAGCAAAGCTAAATCGAAAGTTATAATCTTATTAACAGACGGAACAAACAATAGAGGAGAAGTAGCTCCGGTTACGGCTGCCGAGATAGCTCAAGCATACAATATTAGAGTTTATACTATTGGGGTGGGAACACAAGGCGAAGCTCCTTATCCAGTGCAAACGCCTATGGGTACTCGCTATCAGAATGTTCCTGTAGATATTGATGAGGCAACGCTTACAAGTATTGCTCAGAAAACAGGAGGATTATATTTCAGAGCTACAAATAATTCGGCACTGAAAGAAATATATCAAGAGATAGATCAGTTAGAAAAAACAAAGATGAATGTTCAAGAGTATAGCAAAAAACAAGAAGAATATCTAAAGTTTGCTTTACTTGCATTCCTTTTCTTTGGATTGGAGTTTTTGGTTAGATACATTGTTTTACGGAACATACCGTGAAAGGATTGGAGAGAAAGAGAAAAGGTGATTTAATTGTTTATAGTTAATTATTAAGGCAATATGTTTAGATTTGAACACCCCGAATATTTATATTTTTTATTAGTACTACCGTTGTTATTAATAATCTTTATATTGTATATGCGCGGTAAAAAGAAGGCTTTGAAAAGTTTCGGAGAAATGAAACTTATTAAAACTCTTATGCCAGATGTTGCGTTAAAGAAACAACACCTAAAGTTTTGGTTATTGTTTTTTAGTGCGGCTTTTTTTGTATTTATTATATCTGGACCACAATTCGGCTCTAAATTAGAAACAGTTAAGAAGCAAGGTATAGAAGTAATGGTTTGTCTTGATGTGTCTAACTCTATGCTTTCAGACGATGTAAAGCCTACCCGTTTAGATAAGGCTAAACAAACTTTATCTCGTTTAGTCGATAATTTAGAGAACGATAAGATAGGATTGATAGTTTTTGCAGGCGATGCTTTTATTCAGTTGCCTATTACTTCCGATTATGTTTCTGCAAAAATGTTTCTTTCTTCTATAAATACTAATATGGTGCCTACTCAGGGTACGGCTATTGGTTCGGCTATCAACTTAGCTTTAAGATCTTTTTCTCCTAATGAAAATTCAGAAAAAACTATAATTCTGATTACTGATGGTGAAGACCACGAAGACAATGCTATAGGTGCGGCTGAAGCGGCGGCAGAAAAAGGTATAAAAGTGAATGTTTTAGGTATTGGTTCGGTTAATGGAGGTCCTATACCAACACGCAACGGCTATATGAAAGATAACGAAGATAATATGGTGCTTACAAAGCTAAACGAAAAGATGTGTAAAGAAATAGCAACCGCAGGAATGGGTATGTACGCACGAACTGATAATACGAATAATGCATTAAAGGCTCTACAAAGCGAATTAGATAAGATGGCAAAATCGGAAGTTGAAAGTAAAGTTTATTCTTCTTACGATGAAAAATATTTTATTGCAGTTTGGATAGTCTTAATTTTGTTATTGATGGAGTTTTTTATGTTAGACAGAAAAAATAGAATATTAAGTAAAATAAAATTATTCTCATGAAAAGATTTGTAATATTACTTTTACTTACAGGATTTGTATCCCTTACTTTTGCTCAAAAGCAAGTACGAAAAGACATAAGAGAAGGAAATAAAGAATACAAACAAGAAAAGTTTACCGACGCCGAAATAGATTACAGAAGAGCACTCGAAGCTAATGCTCGTTCCAATGATGCTGCCTATAATTTGGGAAACTCTTTGTATAAACAAGATAAATTTCAAGAGTCTTTAGAGCAATACGAGGCGGTAATTAATACCGAAACAGATAAAGACCGCCTGTCTATGGCTTGGCATAATGCAGGTAATGTATTTATGCAAGCTGGCGATTATCAGAAAAGTATAGAGGCGTACAAAAATGCTTTAAGGAATAATCCTAAAGATGATGAAACTCGTTATAACTTAGCTCTGGCTCAGAAGATGTTGGAAAATCAAGAGCAGCAAAATAATGAAGATAATCAACAAGATCAAAATCAGGATCAGAATAAAGATCAAGAACAAGAAAACAAGGAACAGCAAGACCAACAAGACCAACAAAATAAAGACCAGAATAAAGATCAAGAACAACAAGATCAGAATAAGGAACAAGAGCAACAAAACAAGGAAGAGCAACAGCAGCAACAAAATCAAAATAGAATGAGTAAAGAAAGTGCCGATCAGATATTAGATGCTTTGATGCAAGACGAAAAAGATACTCAAGAAAAGGTTAAGGCTGAAAAAATTAAACAACAAGGTCAACGTAAAAGAGATAAAAACTGGTAAATATGAAGAAACTTATTTTTTTATTTTCCGTACTATATATAGTAACCTCATTCAGTGGGTTCGCTCAAAATGTAAATTTCAAAGGCTCGGCACCTAAAGCGGTGGTGGTTAATGAGCAGTTTAGAGTTACTTATAAAATTGTTACTGATGGCGAGAGTGTAAAGAATATTCGCTTGCCAGAAACCGCAGGCTTGAGGGTATTGTATGGTCCTCAACGATCGGGACATTATCAGTCGACAAATATTTATAATGGTAAAAAAACTACAGAGTTAAGCGAAACATATATTTATACTATGATGGCTGAAAGCGAAGGAGATTTTAAGATTCCTTCTGCAATAGTAACGGTTAATAATAAAGAGTATAAAGCAAATGAGTTAACTATAAAGGTGCTACCACCCGACCAGGCTGCTGCGGCTGCTAATGCAAATCAAAGAGCGGTAGAACAAGAACAACAAAAGGCTGCCGCCAGTGAATTGTTCGTAAGAATGCATGTGTCTAAATCTTCTGTTTACGAAAACGAAGGCTTCTTAGTAACGTTCAAATTATATACTTTGCTTGATGTTACAGGCTTTAATGATATTAAGTTCCCTGAGTTTGAAGGCTTTTTGGCTCAAGAAGTAGATTTGCCAGATAATCAGCAAATGAACCTTGAGAACTATCAGGGGCGTAATTATAGAACTTATATTCTTAAACAAACATACCTATATCCTCAACGTTCGGGTAAGATAACTATCAAATCGGGTAAGTTTGATGTTGTGATAAGGGTAAGAAATCAAAATCAAACAGCTCGTAGCTTCTTCGATGGTTTCTTAGATGTTTACACCAATGTAAACAAATCGATAAACTCGGCTCCTGTTACTATAGATGTTAAACCTCTTCCAGCTGGGAAACCTGATTCTTTTTCGGGAGCAGTAGGAGAGTATAAACTTAGTTCTACAATAAGCACTACCAAATTAAAAGCTAACGACCCCGTAACAGTAAAAGTTACATTGTCGGGCAATGGTAATGTAAAGATGGCGAAAAATCCTGAAGTTGTTTTTCCTAACGATTTTGATTTGTACGATCCTAAGGTTAATGTAAATACTCGTGTTACAGCATCGGGTGTTACTGGCTCTAAAACTATTGAGTATTACGCAGTGCCTCGTTTTGCAGGAAACTTTACAATACCTAAAACAGAGTTTTCTTATTTCGACCTAAAAAGCGGAACTTACAAAACGTTATCGACAGAAGAGTATACTTTACAAGTAGAACCCGGAGAAGGAGGCGAGGCTTCATCTGCTCCAATGATAACAGGCACAAACAAAGAAGATATCCGTTTATTAGGTAAAGATATTAGGCATATACACACAAATAAAGCCAAGTTTAATAAAGGCAATTATATTTATGGAGCCATATCTTATTGGTTGTGGTATATTTTACCTTCTTTAATATTCATTACTCTGTTTATAGTTTACAGAAAACAAGTGAAAGAAAACTCTGATATAGCACTTGTTAGAACAAAAAAAGCTAATAAAGTAGCCTCTAAAAGACTTAAAACAGCTAACAAATATCTTAAAGAAGGCAACAAAGAAGCTTTTTACGACGAGACTCTTAAAGCCGTATGGGGTTATTTGAGCGATAAACTAAGCATACCGGTGTCGAATCTTACTAAAGATAATGTAGAAAACGAGTTGGTTAAATACGGAGTTGACGATAATCTTATCAAAAACTTTATGGATATACTTAACTTGGCTGAGTTTGCTCGATTTGCTCCTTCGCAAGTTCAAGGCACAATGGACGAGCTATATAACCAAACGGTAGATACAATAGATAAAATGGAGAATACAATTAAGAAAACTAATTAACAAATAACAGATTATACGATATGAAAAGGTTAATTATTATTTTACTTTCGATAATAACAACATTAAATATAAGTGCCGAATCGTTGGTAGATAAAGGCAATGAGGCTTATTCGGCAGGGAAATATGAAGAGGCTGTTCAGTTATACCGAGATGCAATAAATCAGAATGGCGAGTCGGCAATAGTTTACTATAATTTAGGCAATGCTTACTATCGCCTTAATAGTGTGGCTCTATCTATTATCTCTTACGAAAGAGCTTTGCTGTTAGACCCTTCAAACAAAGACATTAAGTTTAATTTAGAGATAGCAAAACTAAAAACAGTAGACAAGATAGAGTCGGTTGATGAGTTTTTCTTTACAGAGTGGCTTACCTCTATTCGCAATCTTAGAAGCACCGATCAGTGGAGTGTTATTGCTATAATATCTTTTTTACTACTTATAGTTTGTCTTTTCTTATTTTTCTTTTCACGAAAGATTGTATTAAAGAAGATAGGCTTTTTCTCAGCTATAGTATTAATAATTGTATGTGTTTCAGCCAATGTTTTTGCGTATAATCAAAAGAAAACACTTGTCGACAGAAATACAGCAGTAATATTTGCACCAACAATAACTATAAAAAGTTCGCCAGATAATAGCGGTACTGATTTATTTATTCTTCACGAAGGAACAAAAGTAGAAGTTAAAAGTAAACTTGGCGAATGGAGCGAAATAGAAACTTCAGATGGGAATGTAGGCTGGATTCCAACTAAAGAAATAGAAGTTATTTAACTCTATTCAACAGAAGAAGAATATCTGTATTTTTTTACTTTAGCTCTGTAAATAAAATCCTTATGTTTGAAGTCTTCGTTGGTTATATAAATCTCTTGAGGTGAGTCTCCAAAGCAAATACCTTCAACCTGTCCGCTATCTATAACACTTCCTATAATTCCTATCTGGTCTTGTAGTTTAATACAGATGGCACCAAATCCCTCAATCTGATAACCGCTAAAGATAAGGTATTCATCTCCGAAGTTATCGGCTCCGGTAACTAAAAATCCCATGTTGTTGTAACGCTTAACCAATTGCGCACAGTGTTTCTCACTTATAGGCAGTGGCTTGTTGGGTATAGTGTATTCGGTTGTAGCATATCCCGACTCTACACTTAACCAATCTTTAGTGAAAAGATGTATAGTGTTGTTGTGTACATAGATAGCTTCGCAATCAAAAGAAGTTTTGTTACTCTCAACAGGCTGAGGAGTTATTTGTTCGGGATAATAAAACCGAATAATTTCTATGTTTTCAAAAGGAATAACCACATCTCCATCAATAGGAATATCGTTCAGCTTAATCATGTAAATAGACAAATCAGTGCGAGCTCCATTTATGTTATTGCCAGTATCGGCAATGTAAAGAAACTCTTCATCGGCAGCAATGTCTTCCCAGTCGTGATTTATAGCACCACTAAGAACAACTGTCTGAATAATATCCCCAGAAGTTGGGTCGATGGCATATATTTCGGCATCGCCACCACTATCATTGTGCGTCCAAAATTTATCGCCAGCATAAACAATACCCGAAGTTTCGTTGAGCGACGAATCGAGATTAGCTTCAGTTACCAAATCAAACTCTATTATTTCTTGCGAATAAGAATAAGTTGAAGAGCAAACAATAAGAGATAAAATAAAAATAGCTAAGCCTTTCATTTTGTTTCGTTTTGTTTTTCAGCCTTGCGCTGTTTGTACCTTTCCACATCTTCGGGAGTAGTGCGCCAACGAGCGTGCATCCACACCCATTGCTCTTTGTATGTAGAAACAATTTCTTCTATCTTTTTTGTCTGACGAAGAGTATTATCATAAATATCTTTTTCGGCATCGCCAGTATTTGTTACCTCTAATTCTGAATATATTATAAATTTATAATTATCATTGCTTTTGCGTGTCATAACCATAGGAACAATGGCAGCGCCAGTTTCTAAAGCCAAACGCGAAGCACCTATTGGAGTATAGGCAGGTTTGCCAAAGAAATCGACAAATACACTTTTTACCTTAGTGTCTTGATCAATCATTAATATTAAGCACTCACCATTTTTTAGCACATCTATAAGTTTTTCATACGACCCCACACGAGTAATGTTTTTAAGACCTCGCCGTTTTCTGTATTTAATCATCATATTCTCCAACAGTTGTTGTTTCATAGCCTTGCTTGCCGCCGATGTTTCGTAGCCAAGCATAGGCGGAGTGATGGCAGCCAACTCCCACGAACTAAGATGAGGAACCAAGCAAATAACCCCTTTACCTCTGTCGTAAGCAGCCTTTAGATGTTCTTCCCCTTCAACATCGATATAAGAAAAATATTTTTGCTTGTCTTTAATGCGAGAGAAAGCCATATAATCAAAAAAAGACTTTATCATCTCAGTAAAAACAGCTTTAGCAACAGAGGTAATTTCTTCTTCCGAAAGAGTATCTCCATAAACTCTGTTGAGATTAGCGAGAGCTATAGTTCTCGACTTTTTAGCTTTTTTGTAGAACTTCGCTCCAACATACGTCGCAAACTTCCTTATAGTTTTTAAAGGAAGAACGCGATAAAGAATAACAAGCACGCACAAAAAGGGAAAAAGGAGCACTAATACCAATTTCCGTTTAAAAGTTTTAAGCTTTCGATTCATAACAAGAGATGTTTATGAAGTATAAACGCTAATAGAATATGATTATTGTTATGTTTGTTTCATACTTTGAATATAATCCGTTTTATTTTATAGAAACTACTTGTTTCATAATTTGATATAATTCGTTTTGCGGTTTGAAACTACTTGTTTCATATAGGTGAAACACTTTGTTTCATACTAATGAAACAACCTGTTTCACACGGGTGAAATAAATTTAGCACTGTGTTTGTTAACGTTTTTAGTTGACTATTATTTGTTTTAACTGTAAAAATTGGTCGACTCGGTTTATAAATAATTTATCCTATCTGCCAACTGAAGAAAGTAATCGTTAGACCAAATATCTAACTCTTTCGGATTTTGAATAAAAGGAAAAATATCTCTCTTAACCATATTTATGTCGGTTGAGGTTAATCGTTCTTTAAGCATTGAAACAAAGGTTTCTTTGTCTAAAGTTAGGCTATTAAACTCATTTGCTCTAGTTTGTAAATGAGCAAAGTCAAGAGCTACATTATGTCGTACGTACCATTCAAAATCATACCAATCTCTGCCTTTTACACGAGTTTTCCAGTTGCGGAATAATAAGGCGTGCATCTTGCCTGCATATAGATCTGGCAATGAGAAGCAACGTGTCATAAAAGAAAAAGGCATTAAAGATAGTTTTTGTTCAGTGGAAAATCCAAGAGGAGGATCTGTATCAACCTCCATTTTTATTTTTATATCTTTCTCTGTCTTGAATTTAACATCATATATAGCGGTATTGTCTTTTAAGAATGCAGACTCTACTTGAGTATCGTTTTTCTTTTCCTTACGAGTAATAATGATATCACGTCCAGCTGCTTTAAATTCTTCTATAACGGCGGGAAAATAGCTCTCTAAATCAAATGTTTGATTTTTTTCAACTAATGAAAAATCCATATCTTCTGAAAAACGAGGAAGGTTATGAAAAATTCTTAGGCACGTACCTCCATAGAATGCAGTTTTGTCGAAGAAGCCCCCACGATATAGTCCAGCAAGAGTAATTTCTTGCATAACTTCGTGTGTTGCGTTCTTTTTTTGTTCACTAGTTTTTATATTATACCGAGAAATCATTTGTTCAAATATATTCATCGTTGCAGTAATTTTAAGAGTAGTTGTAATATGTCCTTTTTTCTCCCTGTTTCTATACATTCTTTGATAATGTTCGAGTTCATATTGTTTAGATTTGATATATCGAATCTTAAATCGTTTTCGAGATATTCTCGTAATGCTTTAATAGATTGAATCCTAAGCATAGGGGTTGCTATAATCATATCGCACAATGCCTTTTCTGGTGTTGCAATCAAGAATGTGTATTTGCTTTCGACCGTTTGCTGCTTTATACCTATTGAGTAGTAGTTTTTATTGACAGTTATATATTCAAAGTTGCCTATAGAATTTTCAAATTTCTTAGAGCGATTTATGGTCATAGAACGAACGTTGTACACCTGTTCTGGTATTAGTCCGTAATAACTTAAGGCACTCTCCATAGAAACGTACGACGGGCCGTAAATATGATTTGATATCAATTCTACAGATAATAATTGTTTGCTTACATCAGGCGATACTACATATAATCCTCTTTTTAGACGAATTATCTTTCCTTCTTGTTCGAGATTGGCAATCTTGTTTTGCGGAAATCTATAGTTAGAGTACAGCGAACGCAATACTGCATAATCTATAGGAATAACACTTAACTGTTCTAAATTATCCATTATAGTAGTTATTATCTATGCAAAGATAGTTATTTTTGCATAGATAATGGAAATTAATAATAATAACTATGCAAAATTTACTATTAATATTGTCGGTATGGAATTAAAGATAAATAAATACAGGCTGTCTTTATGCTGAAATGTATGGTATTAGCACAAGAGAGTATCGGGAAACAAAAATATTAAAAACAATATTATTATAAAATATATTATTATTATTAGTTTTTGAAATATTATAGCTAAGTTTGTTGTGTTGGAACTGCTAATAACAACTATCAATAAATTAATGCCATGAACAAAATTTATTTATCATTACTAATCCTTTGTCTGTTTGGGATTGCTTGTGTAAAAACAGAAAAGACATCTTCAGAAGAAAATAGCACTGACTTTAACAAGTTAGATTCTATTGTAGTAAAAGCTAATGCATTGTCAGAAACTCGTATGTATCTTAACTCGTTTGACAAATACGATCAGAGAGATGACTTTAGCAATCAATACGACTTATCTCATACCTTCGTTGGAAATGGTCCATACATAGAGCTGAGAGAAGACTTTTCGCTTGCTTTCTACAAACGTCTTTCTGCTCAATACTGGTTGAAAAATGGGAATGATTATAAAATTACAGGCTATGCACCTCAACCTCTTATAAAGAGTGAAAATGCAGATGCTACCACAGACGCAGAGGCTGTGTTTTTCAAAGAACTTATTGAAACCGTTTATACTGATTTGGAGTATAAAAAGAGCGAAGAATATGGGATGCAATTAATAATGAATAGCGTGCCAGATGAAACAGACCCTGATTATGAAGAGTATCTTAGTCACGAGAAACAAAAAGCGGCAGCTAAACGATTTTACGAAGAAGAAATCATTCATCTGAAATATAAAGAAACTTACGACAAACAATTAAGCTTCTTGGAAGAAAGAAAAGAAACGGTATCTCCAGAGTTTTACGAACTATGTAAAAGCTTTTTCTTTTGCGATTATATAAAGGAATTAGTGGGTTGTTATCTAAGCTACAAGACTGAAGATTTGAAAGAACAATTAAAAGAACAATTATTGGCTACAAAAGCAGACTTTCAGAATGATAAATTAATGTTTTCTCCTCGTTACCGTTATATGGCAATAAGTTATAATCTTTTTCATGTTGCAGTAGATGGTTATAAATACAATGATTTGGATAAGCTGTATCAAAATGCAAAAGAAAACTTCACAGGCAAAACGAGAGAGTTTCTTCTGTTTTATTGGGCTAAGAAGATTATAAAACAAGAAAATATCGCATTTACCAAGCAATATTTAGAAGAGGCATCAGATGAAGATTACAAAGCATACATAGCCGCTAAATTACAATTATTAGAAATGAATCAGGCTATCGACAAT